>JAGQSE010000553.1 GCA_020439725.1 Acidobacteriota bacterium | reverse complement strand
CCGCCGCCACCACCGTCGCGCAGCCGTCCTGGGCCGCAGCCTCGGCCAGCCCAGCGGCGTGGCCCCCGCTCTCGGTCACCACCAGCTGTGCCTCAGGCCAGCTCGCCAACAGCTCGCGGACCTCGTCGATGCGGTCGCCCTGACGGGCGTTGGGGTTGAGGATGATGCGGATGCTCATGGCTTTCGATCGGCCCTCCCCGGCCAGGAACCGCTATCCTATCCACAAGCCCCGCCGGGGAGGTGCCGCGGAATACGGTCGCCGACTCTAGCCGGCTGGACCACGGTCGCGCCGCCTCGGCCCGCCGAGGCGGTGGCGCTCTGGAATCGACACCGACCGATGCCCAAGACCCCACGAGCAGCCATCGACTCGAGCCCCGGCGAGCCCTTCCTCGAGCGCCTACGCCGGCGGCCCTGGCTGGCCTTCGCACTGATCGCCGCCCTGCTCGGCTTTTCGGTCACGGCCCTGGCGGTGATGATGGGCTGGACCGACGGCCTCGATCGGAGTGCGGTCCTCGCGTTCGAGCCAGCTCCCAACGTCGGTTGGCCCCTCGCCCTGGCGCGTGCGCTCACCTTGCTCGGGAGCGATCTCGTCGTCGCCTGCTGGACCGCCGCCGCGGCACTCGGACTCGTCGTCGCCGGCGACAAGGCTCGCGCCCTGCGCCTCGCCGCTGCGAGCGGTGGCGCGCTCTTGCTGACTCCCGTCCTCAAGCTGGTCTTCGACCGGCCCCGTCCCGACGCCGTGCCCCACCTGGTCGACGTTTCGATGGCCAGCTTCCCCAGCGGCCATTCGCTCCATTCGGCCGCCGCCTACATGACGCTCGCCGCCGTCGCCGCCACCTCGTCACGCCATCGCCTCGCCGCCTTTCTCCTCGCCGCCGTCCTGACGCTGTTGATCGGTACCAGCCGGATCTATCTGGGGGTCCACTACCCCACCGACGTCTTCGCCGGCTGGTGCCTCGGCGGCGCCTGGGCGGTGGTCTGCGCGGTAGCCTTCCCTAGCGACGAGGGGAAGGGACGAGATCGAGAAAGCTAGCCCGTTCCGCCCTCCAGGGTCTCGCGAACGGCAAGAGCCGACGGTGATACCGCCGGCCGGATGAAATTCGGTACCCCCCTTCCCTCCCCGAACCTCGAAATCCACGCTTTCCCTTGCCGGGGGGAAACTTCGAAGCCCGGTGGGCCTCCTCCGTTTCGGGGCCCTGCAACTCGGCCCCCCCCTTTTCTGGAGAGTCCCGAAATTCGGTCCCCCCCTTATACCGAAGCCCCTACTTGTCACCGCTCTCCGGGTCGAAGATGTCCTCGATCCGGCGCTCGAAGAGACGCGCGATGGCGAAGGCCAGGGGAAGGCTGGGGTCGTAGCGGCTGGTCTCGATGGCATTGACCGTCTGGCGCGAGACGCCCAGGCGCTCGGCCACCTCGGCCTGCGACCATCTTCGCTCGGCCCGCAGCACCCGCAGGCTGTTCTTCATCGCGAGTACCGCCGCTGAAGGATGGTCACCGTCGCGGAGTACACGAGGATCATCGGCACGAGGGGGTTCATGAAATGCAGCACATCGAGCATCGCGGCAGGCTGCGGCAGCTGGCCGAAGAGAGCACCCACGAAGGGCTCGAGAAACGAGGCCACTACCCCGGCAGCAAAGCCTGCCGCCATCGCCTGCAGCTGGATCACCCGCGTCAGCTCATCGGCCTGGCGGACGAAGCGGCCGTAGCTGCGCACCGCCGGGATGGCGAAGAGCGCCGTCGCGACGAGACCGAGGGTAGCGAGCGGAAAGCTGTCCTCGTGGCCCAGCTGGACAACGGAGTTCGCGGTCATGAAGACCGCCATCCAGACGAAGACCCAGACGTTGGCGGTCCGGCCGTTACGCCGGTCGGTGGCCGTGGCTCGCCAGCTGCAGCCCCAGCTCTTGCCGATGGGTTCCTCGACGGTGGAAGGTTCGCGAGTCATTTTGAGTCCTCCTTGGATCCTGTTCATCCGGAGGTCGGCGCTCCGTTCCGTCATGGCCGGGTGCCTCCTCCGCTCGACATGAGAGTAAAGAGCGCTCGACTAAATGTCAAGCATCATTTACACAGCCAGCCCTACTGCGCCCCGGGCGGCACCCGACCGCCGCGGGGCCGAGGGCTCGGGCGGGCAGGGCTAGGACTAGGGCAAGGCTAGGGCTGAAGATCGCCGGCGTAGTCGAGCAGGTAGCTCAAGGGGACGAACTCGTACCCGGCCTCCCGAGCACGGGGGACCTCTTCGGCGAGGACCTCGAGGGTGGTGGGGTGCGGGTGGCCGATGGCGATGGCGGCGCCGCGCTGCCGGGCAACCGCCAACCAGCGATGAAACTGCTCACGGATGCCGGCCACGGTGGGATCGCTGTCGAGGAACACCTGTCGCTCGGCGGCGGGGATACCCAAGGAGACCGCCTGGCGATAGCCGACGCTTTCGGCGCTGGTGCGCGAATCGAGGAAGAAGAGATCGTGCTCCGCCACCACGCCGAGGACGGTGCGCATGCTCGCCGCATCGGCGGTCAAGCTCGAGCCCATGTGGTTGTTGACACCGATGGCTCCGGGAACCGCTGCCAGCGCCGTCTCGGTGGCCTGCCAGAGCTCGGCCCGGGTCATCGACTCGAGGAGAGCGCCCGGCCCCGGGTTGGCGCCGCTTTGCGGTTCCATGGGCAGATGGCAGATGAGCTCATGACCGCGCTGCCGGATCCGCGTTACCACCTCTCGGGTCTTGCTTTCGAAGGGCAGTACTGCGTAGGTCACGGGAACGTTCAGAGCTTCGAGGTCGTCGATGTCCTCGAGGCTTCGTCCCAGGTCGTCGATGACCAGCGCCAGGCGCACACCGGATCCCGGCGGCATCGGCCCCGGCGGCGGCTCGACGCGTTCGATGACCTCGTCTTCAGGGTAGCGCTCGGAGGGTACCGGCGGCGGCTCCTGACGCGTCCGACCGGCGGCGGGAGGCTTCGGCGGGACCTGCCGCGAGGCTGGGCTCGGCCCCGCAGGCTCCTTCGCCGCGGCGTCGTCCGCGGCCTGCGGGCGCGGCCGGTGACCGAGCAGATAGCCACCGGCGAAGAGCAACGCGCCGAGGGCCAGCAGCACGACCCAGAGGCCGAAGGATCGGCTGGGAGATTTCCGTCTTGAGCGACGGCGGCGGGGAGGCATGGATCGGCGGCGGCGCGCTCAGGCGGCCTTCTGGTCGCCGGCCGTGTCCGCGTCGTCCTCGGCCAGGAGCAGCGACAGGCCCTCGTCGAAGATGGCGTCTTCGAGCTGCTCCTCGTCCGTCGCCTGGCCGCCGCGCAAGGTGTCGCGCACCGCCAGGTCGGGGACCAGGCTGCCACGGACCGGCTCCGCGTCGGGACCGGTGTAGAAGGCGTCGGTGATCCACAGGTGACCACCGGTCGAGAGATCGACACGCTTGAGCCGCCCGGCGTAGCCGAAGGTCCGCTCACCGACCAGCGACGCGTCGAGCTTTTGCCGCAGCACCGTCGCCAGCACCTCACCGGCGCCGAGGGTTCCGCGGTCGACGAGGACGACGACCTTGCCGTGCCAGCGGGGCGGCGCGCCGCGAAACGCCACCAGCTGGTCCTCGCGCGCCTTGAGGCTCCCGAGGTCCCCGTCCGCGAACAGCCCCGCGACGCGGTATGCGGCTTCGGCGTTGCCACCGGCGACACCGCGAAGATCGATCAGCAGGTGGTCGACCGCCTTGGTGTCGGCGGACTTGAGGGCTTCGGCGACCTGGTCGGGAGTCTCGCTCGAGAACCGGTAGATGCGCAGCACCCCCGCGCCATCGACCAGCCGCAGCTCGGCCGGCGGCACGTCGAAATCCGCCAGCTCGAGGCTCTTGGTCTCATGTTCCTGGTTGTGCAGCACGTCGAGCTGGACCTTGGTGCCCACGGGCTGCGCCAGCTGGCTCTGGATTTCCCACATGGGCGTCTTGTGAGTCTGCTCGCCGCCGATCTCGGTGACGATGTCGCCGAGGCGGAGACCCGCCTTGTCGCCTGGACTGCCGGGTACGACGCCGACGACGAAGACGACACCGCGCTCGCGCAGCAGCATCAGTCCGCTGTGGCTCTCGCCGATCGCCCGTGCCGCGCTGTAGCTCTTGACCCCTTCGGCGGGGACATAGATCGAAAACGGGTCGAGGGCGTCGGTGGCCCCATCGACGGCGCTGGCCATGAGCACCGACTCGTCGGTGGGCTCGACGTAGGCGTCCTTGACCAGACCGAGGACCTCGGTGAAGACCGCGAGGTGCTTGAACAGCGAATCCTCGTCTCCGGTCTGCTCGCGGGCGCTGAGCGTACCGGTGACGATGGGCAGCACGAGAAGGAGGGAGACCGCGATGAAAACTAGGCGGCTGCGCATGGCTTCGAAACTCCTTACCTCAACCAGTGGAGAGGGTCTTCCGGCCGATTTTCGACGCGGATCTCGAAGTACAAAGAGCCCGACGCCAGCCCCACCGCATCACCCAAAGATAGCACATCGTCGGGCTTGGCCCGGAGGCTCTCGAGCCCTCCATAGACGGTGAAGACGCGCCCCGGGTGGAGCACCACGACCATCGATCCATAACCCTCGAATGGCCCTGCAAAAAGCACCTTCCCCGGGTAGACGGTGCGCACCGGCGAGCGCTTCTCGAGGGTGATGTCGATGCCATGGTGCGGCAGGCGGGTGCGATAGCGCGGGTCCTGGACGGTGCCGAAGCCCTTGGCGACCGCGCCCGGAGCTGGCCAGTCGAGAACGCCCCGATAGCTCTGGATGGGTTCGCCCTCGAAACCGGCATCAGCGGCCAGACGATCGAGGAGCGAGGTCAGCTTGCGCTCCTTGTCGCGCAACTGCTCGGCCTCGGCGGCCAGGCGGTCGCTCTCGCGCCGCAGCTCGGCGAGCATGGTGGACTGACGGCGTTTGAGCGCGGCGAGATCGCCACGGCGGCGACCCTCCTGGCTCGCCCACTCCTCGGCCTCGTCGTACTTGGCCTCGAGCAACGCACGCTCCTCCTCGAGCTGCTTGCCGGTCTCGAGGAAGCGCTCGACGGCCTGGGAGTCGCGGCGGGCCAGAAAGCGGAGCGAGCGCACCGCCTCGAGGGGGTCGGCGCCAGGCTCGACGGTGAGCAGGAGACGGACGTAGCCGAACGCCCCCAAGCGATAGAGCGCCCGAAGCCGTGAGCGAAGACCGGTGCGCGCTCGGTCGAGCTCGGCCTCGAGGCTGTCGACCCGACGGCGGCTCTCCTCGACCTGTTCGAGAGCCAGGGCGCGGGCCGCCTCGGCCTCGGCGACGCGACGGTCCTGCAGCTGGAGCTCGAGATCGACCCGTTCGAGCCGTTCCTCGAGGCTGCCGCGGGTCTCGCGCAACTCGCCGAGGCGGCTTTCCAGACCGCTGATCTGATCGCGGATGGTTGCGAGGGCTTGCTCGCGGCTGGCCGGAGGTGCCGCCCCCGCCAAACTGACGACGAGGGCGGCGATGAGGAGATAGAGACTGCGTCGCATCGATGCCGATCCAGTCGGCGTCGGGGACGCCATTCAAAACAACCCGGCGACGGCGGCTTCGCATTCCCGCGAAGCCGCGGACCGGCCGATCAGGAACCTGGCGCCAGGAGACTCTCGCCGTCGAGACGGACGGGTGGTTCAACCCCGTACAGGGCGAGAAGCGTCGGCATCACGTCCGCCATGTAGGGCATCCGGTGCTCGATCTTGAGCGTCGAGAAGAAGATCCCGGGCACCAGGGGCGGGTAGACCGAGCAGTGGTCACCGCTCCAGATGCGGGTGTTGGGCTCGATCACGTCCTGGCCGAATCCACCGAGGCTGTCCTGCCAGCCGACGCGGTAGCCGACGTTGTTGGCGGGCACCATGTCGGGGACGTGGTTGGGGTCGTAAGTGTCGCCGTAGGCCTCGTCGCGGGTGAAAACGTAGGCCACGGGGTGCTCGCCGTTGCTCGGGTCGACATAGGACTCCAGGCCATGCTTGATGTCGGCCACCACCTGGTCGTACTCCTCGGGCTGGACGACGCCCTGGCCCTCGCGGCCCGCCAGGTTGATGTAGATCTGGCCGAGCCCCAGAGCGTAGGCCTTGGTGTGCGCCCAGTCGACGTTGGTCAGGAACTCGCCGTGATCGAAGAGGTCCTCGAGGGACTTCCGGTCCCCCTGGCCCTCGAGGGTCATGAAGCCGTTCTTGACCAGCCAGGTGTTGTAGTTGACACCGTAGCGGAAGCTCGCGAAACCGTGATCCGAGGCGACGACGAGATCAGAACCCTGGGGCTTGCGCTTCATCGCCTCGCCGACGATGCGGTCCATGTCGACGTAGGCCTGACGGATGGTGTCGCCCCACTTGGCGGCCCCGTCCTCGGTGTATAGCGGATGCTCGGGGTCGATGAAGCGGTACATCATGTGCTGAACCCGGTCGGTGAACTCGAAGTAGTACATCAGGACGTCCCAGTCGTCGTCCTCGAGCAACCCGTAGAAGATGTTCTCGTCGAGCTGCGTCGTGTACTTGACGTCTTCCATGAAGACGCCCTCGTCGATGGTGCCGTCGGTCAGCGACCAGGTGTCGATGCTCCAGCCGATGGTCTTGAACAGCCCGAAGCGGTCGGCGAGGTTGGGCGCCCACTCGCTCGGCGTCGTGATGTCGATGATCGGCGGCAGCTCGGTCGGATCGAACTGGATCGGCGACAGATAGAGCCGCACCTCCGGGTCGAGGGACATCAGACGGAAACGGCCGATGCCGTGGAGCTTGATGACGTCGTTGAAGGGGAAGGTGAAGCGCACCCAATCGCTCCACTGCCCGGGCTCGAGGCTGAGCTGGTTGCCCGACACATCGATGTCGAGATGGGAACGATCCTCCGCCACGTCGAGCGTCATCGGCAACGTGATGTAGGGATTCCCGCCCGGAAAGAGCTTGTTGGGCGGACCCTTGATCTCGGTCGTGATCTTGCCCCGGTTGTCGAACAGCTCGACCACCTCGATCGAGAAATCACCGCCATTCTTGGGGGTGAAGAAGAGCTCCGAGGTGAAGTAGAAGGGCTTGCCGATCCGCCCCGAGAGGTCCGGCGTGCCCATGCCGCTCATCAGATGGCCGTGGGGATACGCCTTGGGCGGGAAGGTGACCGGCATGCGGACCACCTTGACGCGCACTCCGGCGTCGCCGAGGACTTTCCAAAAAGTGTCTCCCTGCTGCAGGTTGACCGCCAACGGCCGCGTCTTGGGCAGCAGCCGGTCGGCGGCGACGTACAGCCCGACGGCGGCCGCGAGACCGAGGACCAGGCCGACCAGCCCCGCTCGTCCGGTGCGGACGCGGAACAGCTTGAGCAGCAGCAGCACCAAGAGCGCGACGACGACGAGCCCCGCGAACCCGACGATGAAGGGCGTCTTGTCCCCCCACAGAAAGGGGGCCTCGTCCTCGCGCACGAAGCCGAAGCTCGGCTGATAGGTCTTGGGATCCCGGCGCAGGAAATCGATGATCGTGTGCCGGCCCGGCGACAGCCCGGTCGAGAACGTGGACCAGGACACCGGGGTCTGGGACGGGATGGTGACGCGCATCGGCGAGAAGCTGCCCTCCTGAGCCAGGCGCGACAGGTTGGGCAGCTGCCCCTCGTCCATCCACTTTTGCGTCAGGTTCGCGTCGACGCCGTCAAAGCCGAGGATCACCACCTTGGGGCGTTCCGCCGCCTGGGCGCTCAATCCGAAGGCAGTGCACAACGCCAGGATCATCAGGGATCGCTTCATGAGGGCTTCTAGTCCTTGTCTCGTCGTTGGGAAGAGCCTTCACCGATCGACCTCGGTGCGGATCACGCGGTGGGTTGGGTCGGGACGGGAAAGGGGCCGTGCTAGGCTCGCCGAGCAACGCCCGATCTGGCCTACGAGTTGGACATACTAGCAAAAACGACCCCGACTCCGGCCCGGCGTCGGCCGCCGATCTGGCTTCTCGCCCTCGCCTTCGCGGCGGGCGCTTGCGGAGGTGGCGGACCTCAATGGCCCACCGGCCAGGAGCTGGTCGTCGCGCTGTCCAACAGCCCCACCAACCTCGACCCCCGGGTCGGTACCGATCAGGCGTCCGGGCGGGTCTGCGAGCTCATCCTCAACGGGCTGGTCACGATCGATCCGCAGGGCAACCTGATTCCCGACCTGGCGGAGTCTTGGGAAGTCCTCGACGGCGGCAGCCGCTATCGCTTCCACCTGCGCCCCGGCGTCCTCTTCCACAACGGCCACGAGCTCACCTCCCGTGACGTCGTCTGGACCTTTGGCTCGATCCTCGACGGTAGTGTCCCCACCGCCAAGGCCGCCGCCTACGAGGTGGTGCGCGAGGTCGTCCCCGTCGATGCGCTCACCGTCGATCTGGTGCTCCGGGAGCCCTACGGCCCGATCCTCGCCGACCTGACACCCGCCCAGGGCATCGTTCCTCTAGGCATGACACCCGAGGAGATGAACCGACAGCCCGTGGGCACCGGCCCCTTTCGCTTGGTCGAGCGCACCCCCGAAAAGGTCGTCCTCGAGCCCTTCGACCGTCATTTTCGCGGCGCACCGAGCCTCGAGCGGGTCGAGCTCAAGGAGGTCCCCGACGTCACGGTCCGCGCTCTCGAGCTGCTCCACGGCTCGGTGCAGCTGGTGGTCAACGACCTGGCGCCGGACGTCGTGCCGCGGTTCCGGGACGATCCCCGCTACCGGGTCGAGGTCTCCCCGGGCTCGAACTACACCTACCTGGGGCTCAACCTCGAGGATCCGGTGCTTTCCGACGTGCGCGTCCGCCGGGCCCTCGAGCGGAGCATCGATCGCCAGAAGCTCGTCGACACACTCTGGCAGCATCTCGGTGTGGTCACCGAAACGATGCTGCCGCCGGGCTCCTGGGCGCGCAACGACGACCTCGAACCCGTGCCCTACGACCCCGCCGGCGCCGCCCGGCTGCTCGAGGCGGCCGGCTATCCCGACCCCGACGGTGACGGTCCGTTGCCCCGGGTCCACGTCGAGTACAAGACCTCGACCAGCGAGACCTACCTGCTCCAGGCGCAGATCATCCAGGAGATGGCGCGGCCCGCAGGCTTCGACATCACGGTGCGCTCCTTCGAGTTCGCGACCTTCTACGCCGACGTCAAGGCGGGCAACTTCCAGATCTTCTCGCTGGTCCGGACCGGCATCATCGACCCCAACGTCTACCGCCTGGTCCTGCACTCGACCGCCGTACCGCCGGCAGGGCAGAACCGCGGACACTACTCGAACCCCGAATTCGACCGCCTGATCGACGAGGGCGCCCACCACGCGACGGCCGAGGAGCGACGGCCGTTCTACCTAGAGGCGCAGACGATCTTCGCCGAGGACCTGCCGTACATCAGCCTCTACACGCGCTACAACGTGGCGGTGATGCCCGCCCAGCTCGAAGGCTACGTGGGCTACCCCAGCGGTGAGCTCTTCAGCCTCCGCCAGGTGCGCTGGAACCGGCCTTGACGGCGTTCCCTCGGCCGGCGAGCGGGGCGCTCAGCTCGCCGCCAGCAGCTCCGCCGCCGCCTCGAGCCTCGCCGGGCTCTCGCGATGGCCGCGCAGGAAGGTGTCGGCGGTCGAGAAGCGCTTGCTCATGTTCATGCCCTTCTTGAGCGCCGTGTAGGTGACCTTGCCGCTGGCCAGGGCGGCGAGGAGCTCGAGATAGGTGCGCGCCTTGCCGCGGATGCGGTAGCGCATCTCGAGAGCATGCCGCCACAAGCCGGCGTACTCGCGGTAAAACTCGTCGAGAGGCAGCTTGGTGGGCAGCACCGAGTGGGTGATGTCGAAGAGCTCCCAGTCTTCGGTCACCACGTCGGCCTTGACCGAATCCCACAGATCCGTGCCGGGCAGCGGGGTGAGCACCGAGAAACCGCTGTTGTAGGCACCGCGCTCCGCCACCCAGTCGCGGAGGCGGGCGAAGTCCTCGTGCTCCCAGCTCGGGTCGACGATGAAGTTGGGCGTGTAACCGACCCCCAGATCGCGGAGGATCTCGAGCGCGTGATCGTTGTTGGCGGCGTTGTTGCTCTTGTTGACGGAGTCCAGCCCGGCGTCGTCGATCTTTTCGAGACCGAGGAAGATCGAGAGCTCGCCACAATCCTTCCACTGCTTCACGAGGTCCGGGAACTTGCAGATGATGTCGGTCCGCGTCTGCACCGTGAAACGCTTGCGGATCCCCGACTTACGGATCGCCTCGGCCATCTCGCGACCGCGCTTGACGTTCATCCAGAAAATGTCGTCGGTGATGAAGACGCTGGGCGCCTCGATGGTCTTGAGCTCGGCGACGACACGCTCGGGAGACTTCTCGCGGAA
>JAGQSE010000552.1 GCA_020439725.1 Acidobacteriota bacterium | reverse complement strand
CGCTCCCTGAGCTCGCGCCAGGCGAGCTCGGGCGCCGGGGGCGAGCCCGACCGGCGTGGCAGGTCGGCGAGGAGCTCGAAGCCGAGCTCGCGACCGCCGGGCCCCATCTCGAGGGTGACCCGCCGACCCGTTCGCGCCGCCGCGGGTTCCTCGAAGATCACCTGGATCACCGCCGCCGGCACCAGCCGACGGATCTCCCGGACCACCTTGGGTGCGTCGGCGGCGTGCTCTTCGAGGTAGCGCTCGACCTCGCCTCCCGGCAACACGGCCACCCGCGGCACCCAGCCACCGGTGTCGATGCCGTGCCGCGCGGCCGCCAGCGTCGCCCGCGTCAGCAGACCGTCACGGTCGACCCCGAGCCAAGGGGTCGCGTTGACGTCGACTCGTGGCAGCAGCCAGAACGCGAGCAGCAGCAGCACCGGCGCGACAGCGAAGGCGACCGCGCGAAGCGCTGGGTGACGGGTGAGGTTGGCGGTGTCGGTGTGCACGGGAGATCGCCGAGATTCTATCGCCGCCGGAAGAGCGCCGCGGCGGGTATACTGCCTCGGCGGTTCAAGCTTTGAGGAGTCTTCGCGCCGAGCCTCGGAGGAGTTAGATGCCCGAACCCTTCGTCATCACCCGCGCTGTCCACGGCGAGATCGTCGTCCTGGCCCTCGCGGGCTTCCTCGACGCCCACACGGCGCCGCGCTTCGAGACCGCGGTCCAGAGCGAGATCGACGCCGGCCACCACCGGTTGGTGGTCGACGCCACGGCGCTGAGCTACATCTCTTCCGCCGGCCTCGGGGTGTTCATGGGCTTCATCGAAGAAGTCCGGGAGGCGGGGGGCGACATCAAGATCGCTGCGCTCGCCCCCAAGGTACGCGAGGTCTTCAACCTGCTCGGCTTCGACGCCATCTTCGACCTGGTGGACGACGTCCCAGCGGCCGTCGAACGGTTCACCGCCACCCCGTCGGCCTGAACCATGGTTCCCGAGACCAGCGTGCGGAGCCTCGAGCAACGCTTCATCCTCAAGGTGCCGTCGTCGACGCGCAACCTGGTGATGATCCGCGAGTTCGTCAATCGTGTCGCCGAGCAGGCCTGGCTCTCCGAGACGGAACGCGGGCAGCTCGAGCTGGCGGTGGACGAGGCCTGCTCCAACGTCATCGAGCACGCCTACGGTCACGACGTCCAGAAGGAGGTCACCGTGCGCGCCACCTTCGACGACGACGCGGTACGCATCGCCGTCGTCGACCAGGGCGCCGGCTTCGACCCCGAGGCGGTCGACCAGGAGGCTCTCGAGACGCTCATCGAGCAACGCAAGACCGGTGGTCTGGGCATGCGGCTGATCCGTTCGCTGATGGACGAGGTGCATTATGAGATCGAGCCGGGCCGCAAGAACGAGCTGACCATGGTCAAGCGGCGGCAGCCTCCCGGTGTCGGCCCCGAGCGCGGAAGCGGCTCCGACCCGGAGTCATGAGCCACGACGACGACGCCCCCCGGTCGCCGGGCCGCGGGCAAGCGTGGAAAAGCCTCGACCAAGGCTCCCTCGAGGCCCTCCTCGAGAGCGCCCGGCTGCTCCACGGCTCCCTCGAGCCGGACGAGTTGCTGCGGTCGCTGTTGCGCTCGGTCATGGGTCGATTGGTGGTGAGCCGAGGGCTCCTCGCCCTCGTCGACGAAGACGGTTCTGCCACCGTCGCGGTTTCAAGAGGGTTCAAGAACCTCGCCGAGGGAGCGGTCTTCGATCCCTCCGCCAGGACCCAGGCAGGCATCGACCGCATCCTGCCGATGGGCGATCCCGAGCGGCCGACGGGCTACCTGGCCCTCGGCAAACCCCTGACGGGAGTCCTCGGGGCCCGCGAGACCGAATTCCTCGAGGCGCTCCTCGGCATCGCCGCCTCCGCCGTCGACAACGCCCGAAGCCACACCCGAGCCCGCGAGCTCAACCGCCAGCTCGACCGCCGGGTGCAGCAGCTGCGCACCCTCCTCGACCTGGTACGGAGCCTCACCTCGACCCTCGAGCCCCAGGCCGTGGCGCAGATCTTCGGCCTCACCCTCGCCGGCCAGTGGCTGGTGCGCCGTTCCGCGGTCCACGCCTGGCGCGACGGACATCCGCCGGTGGCGCGGCAGGTGGGGATGCACTTCGTCGACGCGCGCGGTCTCGAAGCCACGCTGGCGGAGCTCGGGGGCCCCGCCCGTCTCGAGGACCTGCCCGAAGGCGACCTCCGGCGAACCCTCGAAGCGCAGGGAGCCCGGCTGCTGGTCCCCCTGTTGTCGGGGGAACGGGCCCTCGGCTTCGCCGCCCTCGGGGAGCCCGCCGGGGGCCGTACTTTCGACGACGACGACCTGATCTTCTGCGCCGGTCTCGCGGCCCAGGCGGCGGTGGCCTTCGACAACGCCTGGTATTTCGCCGAGGCGGTGCGGCGGGAGACTCTGGAGCGGGACCTGCGTCTCGCCGGCGACATCCAGGCCCGCCTCTTCCCCGACACCCTACCGCGGCCCCCGGGCTGGCGTCTCGCGGCGCGCAACCGGCCCGCCTCGGCGGTGGGCGGCGACTACTACGACGTGCTTTCGGTGGGCGACGACGAGGCCGCACCCTTCCTGCTGTGCATCGCCGACGTCTCGGGCAAAGGGATGGCGGCGGCGCTCCTGATGAGCAACCTGCAGGCGGCGCTCCGGGCGCTCCTCGGCACGGTCGAGGGCCTGGTGCCGCTGGTCAGCCGCATCAACCGGCTGATCCATAGGGCTTCGCCGGGCAACAAGTTCATCACCGCGCTCTTCGTGCTCGTCGACCCTGGCAGCGGTCGCTGCAGCTATGTCAACGCCGGACACAACGACGGTCTCGTCGCCCGTGCCGGGGGCGGTCTCGAGACCTTGCCCTCGGGCGGAATGCCTCTCGGCCTTTTCGCCGGTGCCGCCTACTCCGAGACGGAGCTCGCCCTGAGCCCCGGCGACCTGCTGCTGCTCTACACCGACGGCGTCAACGAGGCCGAGAACCCCGAGGGCGAGGAGCTCGGCGAGGACCGCCTGCGCCAGGCCCTGGTCGGCCTCGCCCAGGGCACGCCACCGGAGGTCGTCGCCGGTCTCTTCGCCGAGGTCGACGCCTTCGCCCGCGACGCGCCGCAGCACGACGACATCACGCTCCTGGCGCTGGGGCGCGAGGCATGAGGGAAGGCAGACGTGCTGGCCGCGCCGGAGCTCGGAACGCGCTCCTGGCGCTGGGTCTCTCCCTCGTGGCCCTGGCCGGAGCCGGCGCCTGCTCTCGCTCCACGGAGGAAGCCGGCGCGGCGACGCAGGATCCGGGGCGGGACGATCCGAGCTACAGCATCGGCGGTGTGGCGACGACCGAGGAGCTGGCGCGTCTCGGTGACGGCTTCGTGGTCTGGGAGAGCCGGCGCGGCGACGGCAACTGGCGGATCTGGACCCGCCGCTTCGACGGCTCGCCAGCGCGGCGGCTGACGAACGAGCCGCGCGAGGGCGCCCAGGATCCGAGCCGGCAGCACTGCTGCGCCCACCTCTCCCCCGATGGCCGGCACCTGGCCTACCTGAGCCTGGCCAAGGGCGAGGAGACCTACCCGGAGGACGTCGCCGACGGCGAGCTGCGGCTGCTCGATCTCGACACCGGCCCCGAGCGGGTGCTGGTCGGTGACGCCCAGACCTACTACGAGCACCGCGCCGCGGTCTGGCGGGGCGACGACCAGCTGATCTACATCGGCTCCGACGGCCGGACACGGCTGCTCGACATCACCTCCGGAGAGACGACGCTCCTGACCGCCGAGGCCCAGCTCGAGCAGCGCCACGGCTGGCTCATCGACGCGACGCTGCGCCATGCGGTCACCGGGCTGCTGACCAGCTTTGCGCCCTACGACCGCGAGGCGAGGAAGGTCCTCCCGGCCCGCGCCTTCGGGGGCTGTCAGGGGTACTTCTCCCAAGACGGTCGCTGGGGGTTTTGGGCCGGTGGTGCCGGCGGGCCGCTCAAGCGCATCGACCTCGAGACCGGCGAGGTGGCGGCGGTGATCGAGAAGAGCGACCCGCGGCTGCCCGCCGACCGGGGCTATCTCTACTTCCCCAACCTCTCCGCCGACGGCATGCTCTTCACCTTCGCCGCCTCCCATGACGAGCACCACCATTTCGAGGGCAACTACGACGTCTTCGTCGCGCTGTCGGATCCGCGGACCTTCGAGCTCGTGGGCCGGCCGGTGCGGTTGACCACCGACCCCGGCACCGACCGCTTCCCCGACGTCCACCACGCTCCCCTTGAGCTCGGCAGGTTCTCCGGCGAGGCACCCTTCGCCGTCGAGCTCGGCGGCCGGCTGCCCGATCCCGGACCGTGGCGCTGGGACTATGGCGACGGTGGCGCGGGCACCAGCCCCGAGCACACCTTTGCCGAGGCGGGGATCTTCGACGTCGTCGCGAGCCGTGACGGGGCGCGGCTCCGCGGCCAGGTGCTGGTGGCCCCGGCCGCGCCGCCTCGCGCCCTCGGTCTCCAGCAATTGGGCGAGGCGCGTCTCGAGGTGCGTTTCGACGAACCGGTGGCCCTCGGCTCGGCGCGGGCGAGCCTGGCCTCGGGCGCCCGGGTCGAAGGCCTCGAGCTCGGGGCGGACGGTCGCAGCGTCGAGGTCGCGCTGGCGCGTCCTCTGGCCGCCGCCGATACGCTGCGGCTCACCGGTATCGCGGACCGGGCCCAGCCGCCCAACGTCCTGGCCGACACCGAGCTGCCGGTTCCCGCCCCCGCGTGGCCCAGCGACCGCGACGGTTTGATCTTCCTGTGGCGCGACGGCGACAGCCCCAACCGCGCCGTGGACCCGGCCACGGGCCTCGCCAGCTCGTGCCTGCTCGACTACCGGGGTATCGCGTGGCTCGATCACGACC
>JAGQSE010000551.1 GCA_020439725.1 Acidobacteriota bacterium | reverse complement strand
GAGCCTTGAGAGCTTCCTCGCCGGAACCCAGCCAGGTCTTGAGATGCGAGAGACCGGTCTCGGCCTCACCTCGGAGCGGAGTCCGCAGTCGTCCGAGCAGGCTATTGGGTGGGATTCGCTTCGCGCCCTGAACCAGGAGAGCCGCCGTCTGATCGGCGGCGCGGTGGGCACGCGCGGTGAGCAGGCGCCGCTCGAGCGCAAGGACCTCCTCGGGAGGATCCGGCGGAAGCACTGCTTGCGCCTCTCCTGTCGAGTCGTCGATCTCGAGACGCAATGCCGCTACGGGAGGGTCGAGAAAGACGACTCGGCCAAACCCCTCGGTCTGGCGCTCACCCAATCCGGCGTGCTGGATTTCGGCGAGGGTCGCGGCAGGGATCCCACGGGTCGCCTCGAGCAGCATCACCGAACCGGCGGCCAGGGCGCGAGCCTGAGGCAGCTCGAGGCGCCATTTGCGGTTGAAGCCGCCGGCAGTCTCGAATCCCCACCACCGCTTGACGACCCGGGCGGCCGGGTCTGAGCCCGACGCTTCCGCCAGCCGTTGCAGGATCTCCGCTTCGAACCAGGTCGGGTCCGGCTGGCCGGTGTCTTCGTTTCGGCCGATGTAGGGTGAGGTCAGGAGGACCCGGAAGACCTGACCGGGATCGAGATCGCCTGTCTGGAGCGCCAGCCCCAGCGTTCCGGCGCCCTCGAACTCGCAGCTGACTGCCTTCGACCACTTGAGCCGGGTATCACCGCCATAGCTGCCACGGCGGGATCGGCCCACCAGCAGCGTCTCGGGAAGCCGCGCCTTGAGTGCGGCACGCCGTCGCTCGATCTCGTCTTCGGTGCCCCGCAGGACCACCAACCCCTCGAAGACCTGCCCGCTTTCGAGGTACTCGTAGGCGTAGACCGCTCCGCGGGCGATCTCGACCTTTCCGTTTCGTTCGGTCCACGCACGTCCCATCACGCGGTCGCGCTGGTGGTGGATTCGAGCCCCGGAAGAAGGCGCCCGCAGGGTCGGACGGGCCTCGCCCAAGGCTAGGAATTCGTAGGGCAGCCCCGCCACGCGCTTCTCCGGCTTCTCAGAGTGCAAGAAGTCGAAGACCTCGAGCGCTCTGTTCCCGTCTGCGCTCCCATCGTCTTCCGGGTATTTGGCTCGCTGCAGGGAGGCGGGCGCGGGGATCGTCCTTCGGCCCGAAATCCTCGGGTAGGCGTTGAGGTACCGGATGTTCTCGCTCAGAACCAGGTCGTGAAACGTGCGAAAGGAAGGAGAGTCGCGATCGGTACCAGGATCGCCGAGGGTCCGGGCGACGGCACCCCGGAGAGTAGACCCGGGGATGTACCCCAAGGTCTTCGAGCTGTTGGGATCGCCGCCGGCAGCGCTGATCACCGCACGGGCCTTGAGAGTCAAGGTGAAGGGTAGATAGACCGTGTTCACGCCGCCTCCCCTCTGGCGAGGAGCCGGATCGACTCGCCG
Organism: Acidobacteriota bacterium; assembly: GCA_020439725.1. GTDB lineage: Bacteria > Acidobacteriota > Thermoanaerobaculia > Multivoradales > JAHZIX01 > JAGQSE01. The sequence continues at coordinate 1,511 of JAGQSE010000551.1, read as the reverse complement.
CCTTCGCTAAAGCGGAGCCGCAGGTGACCCCGGCCCCGGTTTCTGGCCGATCCACCATGACGAACGCCCAGCGCTGCCAGGGCCAGACAACGAAGGTCGTCGGCCGTGGGCTGCTCGAAGCTCAGGGGTGCGTGGAAGCAGGTGCCCCGGAGAACCACCCTGCTGGCACGGAGGGTGCCCTGGGCCGGGGCGCCGGTGAGTCGAGCCTCGGCGGTCTGGTGACGGATGTCTGTGAAGCCTTCGAGAATCTCGAGGGCTGCGATCGGATGATTCGGCCGCTCCACGGCCTTCCGGATCCACGACCGCACCGTCTCTCCGAGGACCGCATCTCCGACACGAAGAATCGAGCGCTCCTGGACGTCTCCGGAAAGCCCCAGCACGCGTTCCGCCGCCTTCTCGAGACCCGGGAAATGCGGGCTCATCGACAGCCAGCTGTCGCGGAGCATCCCGCGCAGAGTCTTGCCCCCGAGAAACGGGCAACCGAAGCGGTCGTGCTCGACTTCTACGTCGACGGCTCCGGCTGTGCCTTCTCCCCGGCCGAAGGTGGTGTCTGAAAGCAGCTCGACGACGAGCCCGCTCGGGATCTTCATGACGTCACCTCCTGCGGATCGGCGGTGGGTTTGGGTGGGGCCTCGAGGGGCAGATGGAGATCGATCAGCTCAACGGCGTCGAGGAGCGGCGTCGAGTCTCCGTCGAAGCCCCGATCCGTGAGTGGTTTGGGAAACTCGAGGTGAGGCGCCGCAACGCGCCACGCTTGGAGCGAGACCTCGACGGCGTCGGGCCCTTCCCGAACCAGCTTGGCGAGCTCCTGGACCTTGTTCCGGTGGCGCTCCCATCGTTTCCTCCGAAACCCAGCCGCCCCGTCGAGGAGCTCCTGCGACAAGAACCGCCAGCCCTCGGCTTCCTGGGGATCGGTGCCCAGACGATAGGGCCGCAGCGTGAGCCGCTTGCCCTCGGTGTTCCGGTACTCGCGCTCGCGAAGAGTCTCGAGGGACTGGTTGGGAAGAGGCGATCCGATATGCCAGTCGAGGGCGCTGCCTTCGCACCGGGTCGCGAGGAGATGTCCTTTGGCCGAGCCGCACAAGGTCTCCGCCCAGTCGTAGGCGCGGGCGAAGGGGAAGTGAGTGTGAACCAGGGCGATCCCTGCGCAGCCGTGGAGAGCGCCGAGCTCAGCACTCTCGAAACCCTCAAACACTTCGAGCACCGTCACGGCTAGATCGAGGGCCAGGCGTCCGTCGCAGACGAAGGTCAGGTCGTCGCCGCCGAGGATCAGCGGGCGGAGGGGCAGGTACCAGCCTGCCTCGCAGGGTTGGAGGTCGAAACCGAGGTCCGGCACTAGACCTCCGATTCGTCGCTGATCAGCCTCGTCGCCCGGCTCTATGCGCCCGCAGACCCGGTTGACGACGGCTTCGAGGGCCGCCTCCCCCAGCTGCTCGATCTCTTCCGAGAGGTTCTTGAAGCGGGTTCGGAGGTCTTCGTCAGATACCGCCTCTCCGGTACGCTCCCGCAGC
>JAGQSE010000550.1:2661-2902 GCA_020439725.1 Acidobacteriota bacterium | reverse complement strand
CCGGTGGCGCCCCGGCGTCAGGCGATGCGCAGGCAGATCTTCCCGAGATGGCGGCCCGCGGCCATGTGCTCGAGGGCTCGGGGGGCATCTTCGAGATCGAAGATGCGGTCGACCACCGGGCGGATCCCGGCGACGGCGAGGGCGCGGTTCATGGCCTCGAAGCCGTCTCGGTGGCCCACCAGGACGCCCTGGATCCGCACCTGCTGCATCAGGACCGCGGTCATGGCGAGCTCGGTGCTGT
>JAGQSE010000550.1:0-2571 GCA_020439725.1 Acidobacteriota bacterium | reverse complement strand
GACGCCCCGGCCGCCGGTGAGCTCGCGGACGCGCTTGCCCCACTCGGGCACCGACGTGTAGTTGACCGTCTCGTCGGCACCGAGCTCGCGAGCGCGCCCGAGCTTCTCGTCGCTGCTCGAGGTGATCACCACCCGCGCGCCGGCCAGCTTCGCCAACTGGAGCGCGAAGATCGACACGCCGCCGGTGCCGAGCAGCAGCACGGTGTCGCCGGGCACGATCTCGCCATGGGTGAAGAGCGCGCTCCAGGCGGTGACCCCGGCACAGGTCAGCGTCGCGGCCTCCGGGTCGTCGAGATGCTCGGGCACTCGGACGACGCCCTCCTGGGAAAGCACCATCAGCTCCGCCAGCGTGCCGTCCAACGGGCCGCCGAGGGTCGAGCGCAAGCGCTCCGGGGTCGCCTCGCCCCCGAGCCAGCGCTGGCAGAAGATCGGTGCCACGCGGTCCCCTACCGCCACGCGGTCGACGCCGGGGCCCACGGCGACGACCTCGCCGACACCGTCGGAGCACGGGATCAGCGGCAGCGGCTGGCGCGGGTTGTACCGCCCCTGGACCATCAGGAGATCGCGGTAGTTGATCGACGCGGCGCGCATCCGAAGCAGCACCTGGCCGCGTCCTGCCTCCGGGTCGGGGCGCTCACCGGGAAGCAGGTGGTCGAGGCCGAAGCCACCGCGGATCTCCATCACCCTCATGCCGGGGCTTCCGGCGTACCGGACGACCGGCCGGCGAAGAAGGCGGCGATGCGCTGCTGGATCGCCTCGGCGGCGGCGCGCGGATCCTCGGCGTCGCGGATCGGCCGGCCGATGACGATGTAGTCGGCGCCCAGCTCGAAGGCCTCCTCGACGTCGACGGTGCGCTTCTGGTCGTCGGTCGGCCGGTTCGAACCTGGCCGGATCCCCGGCACCACCACCGCCAGCCCGTCGCCGACCTCGCGCTTGATGGCACGCACCTCGCGCCCCGACGACACCACGCCGTCGCAGCCCAACGCCAGCGCGCGCCGGGCCCGCGACAGCACCAGGCTCGAGATGTCGGTCTCGAAGCCCAGATCCCTCATGTCGCCCTCGTCGAGGCTGGTCAACACGGTCACGGCCAGGATCTTGAGGTCGCCCTTGGCTCGGCACGCGGCCTCGACGATGCCGTCGTTGCCGTGCACCGTGGCAAAGGTCACGCCGCGCCCCGAGAGCCGCTTCACCGCCCCGGCCACGGTCTGCGGGATATCGAAGAACTTGAGGTCGACGAAGACCTTCTTGCCCCGCGCCACCAACCAGTCGACCAGCTCGAAGTAGCCTCCGGCCATGAACAGCTCGAGCCCGACCTTGTAGAACACCACCGAGTCTCCGAGGGTCTCGACCAGCTGCCGGGCTCGCTCGGGTCCGTCGACGTCGAGGGCGAAAATCAACCGCTCCCGCGGCGGAATGGCGGTTCCGGTGGGTTGGCTCACGATGGGGTCTCCAGGGCTGTTCGACGGCGTGGCCCGGTTCCGGAAGAACCGTGGCGGCGATGAGTCTAGCAAGCGGTCACGAGTCCGGAGCGCTTTCGCGGTCCTCGCCGCCCCCCGCCAGCCGCGGTAGCACGAAGAGCGCCAGGGCCGCGGCGGCGAGGGTGCCGACGACGACGGCGAGGCCGAAGTTGCGGGTCGGGGGGAAGCTCGACAGGCCGAAGATGCCAAAGCCGGCACCGATGACCAGGGCCGCACCGGCGATCGGCAGCGCCATCTGGTGGCGTGCGGCGGTCCAGGACTCGCCGACCCCGAGACCCTCGGCGCGGAGGCGCCGGCGGCGGACGACCAGGTGGATCATCGAGTCGATGCCGAGCGCCAGGGCGACGTTGGCGGAGGGCGAGGCGATGACGTCGAGGGGGCGCTCGAGCCAACCCAGGGTTCCCAAGATCAGGATCGGCAGGGCGAGCAGGCAGAGCACCATCGCCGCCGCGGTGCGCAGCTCGCGGGCGACCACCGCGGCGATCCCCAGGAAGAGCAGAATGAGCGCGCCAAGACCCAGGAGAAGGCTCCGCGCCACCAGCGCCGACAGCTGGCCTTGGAGCGCGTAGAGCCCGCCGACAAGCCGAGGCTCGAGACCGTTAGCGCGGAGCGTGTTCCGCAGCCGGTCGACTTCTGCCAGCCGTGAGCCGCGCTCGGTGCTCTCGCGCATCCGGAGCAGGAACAGCGCATCCTTCCGGTCGTCGGTGACGAAACCGCGCGCGACGTTCTGGTAGGCCGGGCCCGAGAGCAGGTTGAGCAGTTGGGGGAGCGGCAGGAACGAGGCCAGCGGCACGCGGCGCGCCTCCTCGAGCACCACCGCCAAGGACAGCGTCGTTCCCACCGCCGGATCCGCCTCGAGGGCCGCCTGCGCCGCCGCCAGCCGCTCCGCCGCTGCCGGCTGGTCGAAACCGAGCCCTTCCCCGTCGGTAGCCACCAGCGACAGCGGGCTGCTGCCGCCGGCGTCGTCGATGGCCTCGAGCCCCTCGCGCAGGTCACCCCCGCGGGCGAAATACGACAGCAGGCTGGGGTCGGTGTCGAGCCGTGGCAGCCCGAAGGCGGCGACGAGCGTCAGCGCGGCGAAGCTCGCCACCGT
>JAGQSE010000549.1 GCA_020439725.1 Acidobacteriota bacterium | reverse complement strand
GTTCGATCCCGATCAGCTCCACCAAGTCCGACCTCTCATCCGACTTTCCAGCTCTGAGGTTTCGCCACCTCGAGAGGCCAAGAACTAGACGCCGCCAATCGGGCGGCGTTTGGTGTTTTTGGTCCTGCGTGTACGACGTCTGGGATCTCTAGCTGCAGCCCCCTAGTCCCCGCTGGCCGGACGCTCGTTGCTGCGGAAGATCGCGTCCGAACCCCGACTCGGGCCAAAATGCCTCCACGTCGCGGATCCGGGCTCGGAGCTCGGAAGAACCGCGGTGTGGGGGCTTTATGACTTCAAGCCGGAGGGTCGGGGGGGCGCCTTGGTGGCGAGGGGTGCGCTGGGTCGTCCTCGCGCTGGCAGCGGTGGAGGTCGGCTGGGCGCTGATCGCGAACCTGGCGCTCCTGGGGCCGCTGTCGAGCGTACTGTCGCGCCGCCCGGAGAAGCTGCAGGTGACCTGGGAGCGGGCGTGGAGCTGGTATCCGGGGCAGGTGACGGTGCGAGGGTTGGTGATCCGTAGCCAGACCGAACGGATGCAGACCGAGATCTCGGCGCCGGAGGCGCGGGGTCGCGTCGGGCTCCTGCCGCTCTTGTCGCGGCGCCTGGTCGTGCGGGGGCTCGAGGGGGATGGGGTGGTGGTGCGTGCGCGACATCGTCTCGACGCGGCTCCCGAGTATCGCAAGGTCGAGAGCTGGCAGCCGCCCGTGGCGGGGCTCGAGAACCCGCCGGGGATCAAGCCCGAGGAGGTTTACGGTACCGGCAAGCACTCGTGGACCCTCGACTTCTCGGCCGTCCGGCGGGTGCGGGGCGAGGAGATCTGGGTCGACGCGGTCAAGGTCGGACCCGGGGTTTCGGCTTCGGGGGATGCGCAGGTCGTGACCCGGAAGGACTTCACCCTCGAAGCGGTCGATGGGCGCTTCGACGATGTCGTCGTGACGGTCGCCGGGGAGAGGTTCGCCGAGGGGATCCATGGTCTCCTCGAGGTCGAGCTCGGTGCCATTCCGATGCCCCGCACGGTGCCCGAAGGCACCCAGCCGGATCTGCCCCTCGAGGACGCCACCGTCCGCGCCGACCTCCGGGGGCGCCTCGACGCCCGACCGCTCTTCCGGCTGCTCTTCGGCGGCCTGTCGTGGTGGTCTCTCGAGTCGGGGCTCGGCACCCTCGAGGCCCGCGCGTCGGTCAAGGATGGCCAGCTGGTACCGGGGAGCGAGGTGGCCTTCGACCTCGACGCGCTGGCTCTCGACGTGGCCGAGCTTCGGTTCGGCGGTGCGGGGCAGATGCGCTGGACGGTTCCCGACGACGGCTCCGGGTGGGCTTTCGACCTGCACTCGGAGCGTTTCGACGTCGGAGCCGCGGGCGGCGGGCTCGACCTCCTCCGCGCCAAGAGTGTCGCGCTGACTGCCCGCGGTTCCCACCTCGAGCTCGGCAAGCTGCGTGAGGGGATCGTCTTCTCCGGCGAGCTCGAAGGCGGGGTGTGCGACAGCATTGCAAGCTGGAACGAGCTCTTGCCGCCGGCTTCGGGGTTTGAGCTCAAGGCCGGTCGTGGGAGGGTCGACGCGCGCTTCACCGCCGACGGTGACAGCCAGCGCGGCCAAGCCTCGGCGGAGATCTCGGTCGAGGACGCTCAGCTCACCTATCTCGACCGGCCGATGGAGGGGAAGCTCAAACTGGTGGCGAAGTTGCCCGAGCTCGAGCTCGATGCCCGCCGCTACACCCTCGACGGGACGCGGCTCGAGCTCACCGACTTTCGTCTCGAGCCGGCCTGGGGTGGCGAGGTGGTGCTCGATCACGGTCTGCTGACACCCAAGCAGGAGCGCTACCTCGATGTCCATGCGTCGGTCCATCTCACCGATGCCCGTCCGGTCGTCTCGCTGCTGCTCGCCAAGCGGGGCCTGCCGCAATGGCTGGGCAAGGTGGTCGAGGTCAAACCGGTGGACGGGGATGCGCAGCTCGCCCTGGCGGCCGGCGAGATCCGTGGCGGGCCCTTCGATCTCGGCGGTGACCACGCCGGGGTGGAGGGTCTCTTCACGCTCTCCAAGGGAGACATGGAGGGCGTCTTCTACCTCTACTACCGCAAGCTCGGGGTGGGCATCGAGGTCCAGCTGGAGGACAAGGACGTCCACCTCTGGCACGCTCGCAAGTGGTTCGACGACACGCTCACGCAGCGGGTCGAGGGTACGGGCCAGGGCATCGAGTAGACTGCCGGCAGGATGAGCCACCCACAGCGGCCGCCGCGGGACGGCGGCGACGACCGGGGCGCGGACGTGGCGGCCCCCGGGGAGATCACCGCCCTCCTCGAGGCGTGGAAGGCGGGGGACGGTAGGGCGGCGGACCGACTCTTCGAAGTGGTGTACCCGGACCTCCGGCGCATCGCCCTCCGCCAGCTTCGAGCCAGTGGCAACGTCACCTTCGAACCCACCGAGGTGGTCCATGAGGCCTATCTCAAGCTCGAGCATGCCGGTGGGCTCGCCTGGGAAAGCCGCCTGCAGTTCTTCGCCCTGGCCGCTCAGGTGGTCCGCCAGGTGCTGGTCGATCGGTTTCGCGGGCAGCGGCGTTCGAAACGCGGCAGCGGGCAACGCCCGGTCGAGCTCGCTGCGGCGGAGCTCGAGCTAGCGGCTCCGAGCCTGGACCTGCTGGCCCTCGACCTGGCGCTGGCCCAGCTGGCGGATCACGACGGCGAGGCCGCCCGGGTCGTCGAGTTGCGGTATTTCGGCGGCCTTTCGATCCCGGAGATCGCCCAGGTGCTGGGGGTGGGCACGGCCACGGTGTCGCGTCGCTGGAGCATGGCGCGGGCCTGGCTCCGCCGCGAGCTGCAACCCGCCTGAGGAGTCGCGCTCGAGCCATGAAGCGCGAGACCTGGAAGAAGATCGAGGCGCTTTGGGACGAGGCCTGTGGGCTTTCGGGAGCCCGGCTCGAGGGCTTTCTCCAGGCCGTCGACGACCAAGAGGTCGCCGCCGAGCTGCGCTCGATGCTCGAGCATGCCGGCACCGGGGGACTGCTCCAAGACGCGGTGGGCACCGCCGAAGACGATGATCCGCTGCTGGGCCGTGAGCTCGGCGCCTATCGCATCGTCGAGCGCATCGGCGAAGGCGGCATGGGGCGTGTGTATCTCGCCGAGCGGGCCGACGAGCATTTCTACCGCAGGGTGGCGGTCAAGGTGCTCCGGGCCTCTCCCCGGCGCGGTCTGACCGAGCATTTTCTTGCCGAGCGACAGATCCTCGCGGATCTCGATCACGCGCACGTCGCTCGGCTGCTCGATGGCGGGACGACGCCCGACGGTCAGCCCTACCTGGTCATGGAGCACGTCCAGGGAGAGCCCATCACCGCCTACTGCCGCCGACACCGGTTGGGCATCGGGGAGCGGCTCCGCCTCTTTCGTCAGCTCTGCGACGCCGTCCACGATGCCCATCGCCATCTGGTCGTGCACCGTGACCTCAAGCCCTCGAACGTCCTGGTGACGGCGGACGGGCAGATCAAGCTTCTCGACTTCGGGGTGGCGAAGCTTCTGCGCGGCGGGGCCTTGGGCGATGCTGCCGGAACCTGGAACCCGACGGTGAGCCCTGGGGAGAGAGATCCAGAGAACACCCTTCACGCGCTGACGCCAAGCTACGCCAGCCCCGAGCAGCTGCACGGCGAGGCCGTGACCACCGCGTCGGACATCTACTCCCTCGGGGTCTTGCTCTGCGAGCTGCTGACGGGACGCCGGCCCGTCGATCTTGAGCCGGCCGCCGAGGGCGAGACCGCGCTGCGGCTGCCGAGCGTGATGGTCGCGAAGCTCGGGAGCCTGGGGTTGCCGGAGGGCGCGTTGCCGCTCCCGCCGGCCC
>JAGQSE010000548.1 GCA_020439725.1 Acidobacteriota bacterium | reverse complement strand
ACGCTCTACGGCAAGAACACCATCGGCGGCGCCATCAAGTACATCAGCCGCCCGCTGGTCGACGACTTCAACGGTACGGTCTCGTTCGCCGGTGGCGACTACGACACCCAGGACTTCAAGGTCGCCGTCGGCGGGGCCCTGGTGCCCGGCAAGCTGCGCGCCCGCCTCGCCTTCGCTTCGCTCCAGCACAGCGGTTACGGCCGGAACCTCTTCCTCGGCCGGGACGTGTCGGACAAGGACACCCAGGCCGCGCGGCTGTCCTTCGACTGGTTGCCCAGCGACACCGTCAAGGTCGAGCTCCGTCTCGACAAGACCCGTGACCGCGCCGAGCCCAAGGGTCTGACCCGCCTCGCCGCCAACCCCTTCTGCCCGCTCTTCCTGGGCGCCGCCTGCCCGCCCAACCAGAACATCTTCGATACCCAGAGCGGTCTCGACCCGCTCAACAAGACCGATTCCGAGGGCTACTCGCTCACCGTCGACTGGCTCCTGGGCAACGACTGGCGCTTCAAGTCGATCACCGCCTACCGAGAGTCCGACAGCGAGAACAACATCGACTTCGACACCACCCCGGCGCCCATCACCGACGTCGCCGCGACCTATTACGACGACCAGACCTCGCAGGAGTTCCAGCTCATCTACGACGGCAACTCGCGGCTCGACGGCGTGGTCGGCCTGTACTACTTCACGGGTCGCGCCGGCGGCCTGGTCCAGAACAACTTCCTGAACCTCCTCTTCGGCACCACCGAGGGCTTCACCGACACGGATTCCTATGCCCTTTTCGGAGACGGCTCCTACGCCATCTCGGACAAGCTCAACTTCAACTTCGGCCTGCGCGTCACCGAGGAGAAGAAGCGCGGCGTGGCCTTCAACGCCGGTTACACCGACGCCACGTTCTCGACCATCAACGCCGTCACCGCCGACTACGACAAGGAGAAGACCTTCTCGTCGGTGGCGCCGAAGCTCGGCCTCGACTATCACTTCAACCCCGACGTGATGGGCTACTTCACGCTGTCGCGGGGCTTCAAGAGCGGCGGCTTCAACGTCCGCGCTCAGGCCACCGCCTTCCCCGAGTCCGCCGAACCCTTCGACGACGAGGTGCTGACCGTCGGTGAGCTCGGCGTCAAGTCGGTGCTCGCCAACCGCAGCCTGGTGCTCAACGCCGCGATCTTCTACGGCGACTACAAGGACATCCAGGTCTCGACCTTCACCTCCTACGACTCGAACGGCGACGGCCAGGACGACGCCTTCTTCGGCAACTTCCTCAATGCCGGCAACGCGACGATGAAGGGCGCCGAGCTCGAGTTCGACTGGACCTCGCAGACGGCCACCTGGTTCGGCCTGTCGGGCAACGCCAGCTATCTCGACGCGAAGCCCAAGGACACCCTGGACGCGAACGGCGACGGCTTCGTCGACACCCAGGTGATCACCAACGCCCCCGAGTTCACCGGCGCGTTCAACGTCAATCTCAACTTCCCCGCCTGGGGCGGTCTGATCTCGAGCAGCGTCGGGTACTCCTACCGCGACGAGTCGACGCTGACCAACGAGGGCGGCCCCAACCCGGCCAACCCGACGCAGCCGCTACTGCCGATCGTCCAGCCCTCCTTCAGCCTGGTCAACGCCTGGATCTCCTGGCTGTCGGGCAACGGCGCGTGGCAGGTGACGGTCAACGGCAAGAACCTCACCGACGAGGAATACCTGACCAACGGCTACAACATCCCGGTCCTGGGCATCCTCCAGGGCTCCTACGGCGCGCCACGCACCGTCACCGCCACCCTTACCTACAAGTTCTGAGGCGCACGACCCGATGCTTCATGAAGCATTCGCCGGCGGCTCCGTCCCGGTCTTCGGGGCGGGTGCCGCCGGTGGGCGGGCGGTGCGCCGATGACCCGCTACGCCGACATCGTCGCGACGGCGAGCTACCTTCCCGAGATCGAAGTCACCAACGACGCGTTGCGCGAACGCTTCGCGCACACCGACGGCTTCGTCGACAAGATGGAGGCCGGCACCGGCATCAAGCGCCGGTGGTATGCCCCGGATGATTGGGCGACCTCGGACCTGGCCCTGCCAGCGGCCCGCCGGGCCCTCGAACGCGCCGGGCGCAAACCCGAGGACGTCGACCTGCTGATCCTCGGCACCGACTCCCCGGACTTCATCACCCCCGCCACCTCGACCGTGCTGCAGCACAAGCTGGGGGCGATCAACGCCGGCACCTTCGACATCGGCTGCGCCTGCGCCTCGTTCCCGACGGGGCTGGCGACGGCGGCGGGGTGGATCGCCGCCAACCCGTCGCTGCGCACCGTGTTGGTGGTCGGCGTCTACCTGATGCATCGGCTCGCCGATCCCGACGACCCGATGGTCTTCTTTTATGGCGACGGCGCCGGCGCTGCGGTCCTCGAGCCCGCCGATGGACCGGGCTTCGTCTCCGCCGCGGCGCAGGCGGACGGCTCCTACGCGCGTCACTGGGGCATCTTCGCCGGCGGCACCGCCGAACCGGCGTCCGTCGAGGCGGTCGAGGCCGGGCGCACCCGCGTCAAGATGCTCGAGCGCTACCCGCCGGAGGTCAACCACGAGGGCTGGCCGCGGGTGGTCCGGCGGCTCGCCGAAAACGGCGGCTTCGCGTTGGACGACATCGATCTCTTGATCTTCACGCAGGTCAGAAAGCCGTCCATCGAGGTGGTCATGAACGACCTCGGACTGCCCGTGGAGCGAGCTCACACGATCATGGAGGAGTGCGGCTACACCGGCTCCGCCTGCATCGGCATGGCCTTCGACGACGCGGTCCAGAGGGGCAAAGTGTGCCGCGGCGACCTGGTGGTCTTCGTCGGCTCCGGAGTCGGGTACAACCAGGCCGGGGCGGCGTTCCGCGTCCGCGACCTGGCTGGCGCAAGAAGGAGCGAACGATGAGCGAACGGCGGGACCCGAAACCACCGAGGCGCTGGCGGCGGGTGTTGGGAGCCGCGGCGCTCCTCGTCCTGCCGGCCACCCTGGTGTTGGCCCAGAAAGGGCAGGCCCAGGAG
>JAGQSE010000547.1 GCA_020439725.1 Acidobacteriota bacterium | reverse complement strand
CGGGGTGGCGCCCGAACCCGAGTCAGGGAACGACACCGCTTCATTCATCCGCGCATCGATGCTGCGCTCCAGTATCCGCCTGCCCCTCGAGCCCTCCTAGAGTCATCGGTACCCCTGTGCGCTAGGTCAAACGACCCAGGACGGATGGCTGCACTGCGGGCTAGCCTCGGCTCCGAGGTTCCGTGAACGTACTTCCGCAACTCCGGTTCTGGCTCGCCGTCGGTGTGGTCGGTGGCCTCGGCCTCGGCATGGCCCGGGCCGACGAGGGGGCGCCGCCTCGAGGTGGCGAGTATCGGCGCCCGCCGCAGGTCCTCGAGGAGCTGGCCCTCGCCCCCCATCCCTTGTCGCTCGTCGTCGACGCCTCTGGCCGGCGCGTCCTCGTCGCCGAGCCCGCCGACATCGTGCCTCTGGCCCAGCTCACCTGGCCCGAGCGACGCCTCTACAACTTGCGCTACTACCCCGAGGCGTCGGCCGCCGTGCGCGACGCGGACTATGCGGCGCTGGGGGTGTGCTCGGTGCCGGTGCCGGGAGACGTGTGGGAAGGTTCGCGTTGCCGCTGGTTCGAGCGGCCGGCGGACGGCTCTCGGCTGCGCCATCCCTTGTTCTCACCGGACGGCTCGCGGCTGATCTTTGCCGAGCTGCACCGCGAGGGTCTCGAGCTCCGCCAGGTCGATCTCGCGACGCCCTCCGGCTCGGTGCGGCCGGTGGCGCCCGTCCGGCTCTACGATGTGCTCGGCGCTCCGTGTACCTTCTTCCCCGCCAGCCCTTCCGGGGACGACAGCCTGCTCTGCCGGGTTGCCCGGCCGGCTCCCCCGGCCGGCACCTCTCCGGAGCCCCAAGGCCCGGTGCTTCGCGACAGCGCCGCTCCCGCCCTCGCCGAGGCGGACTCCATCGATCCGCGGGCGTTGCTCTCGAGCGTGGTGCGCGTCGGTCTCGACGGCCGAGTCGAGTCGCTGGTCGAGGAAGGCCCGTGGCGCCGCGTCGAGCTCTCGCCGGATGGTCAGCGCGTGCTGCTCGAACGTCTCGGTACCACTCCCGACCGTTTCGAGGTGCGCTCCTTGACCGCGGCCTCCGACGGCTCCGCCGCGATCGTGCGGCCCCTGGCGACACGGCGGGGAGATCCGCACGAGGTGACCTGGCGGGATGACGCGCCGGCGACCCTGAGCTGGCTCGAAGCCGAGACCGACGTCCCGGGCGAGGTCACGGATCGGCTGTGGTGCTGGCCGGCTCCCTTCGAGGCCGCTCCGCGGGTGCTGTTCTCGTCCAAGGAGATGCTCGAGCGCACCCGATGGGGTGGCGGCGACCTGGCGCTTGTCGAGACCCGTGCGGCCGCGAGCTCGACACGACGGCGTTGGGCCATGGATCCATCGCGGAGTCCCGAGCGGCCTCCGGTCCTCCTGGCGACCTGGAGCGCCTCCCTCGAGGATCCCGCGGTTCCTCTCACGCGGCCCGCCGCGGCGGGTCACGAGGTCGTCGAACGATCCGAGGACGGTCGTCTATGGGTCCGTGGCGGCGCTGCTGTCGGTGGTCCGGGGGACCTGCCGAGACCGACTCTGGCGCTGCAGGACCCTGCGACCGGCGAACTCGAGGTGCGCTGGCGGAGTCCCGAGGGGGTCTACTCGCGCCCCGTCGCGGTCGTTGGAGACGCCGCCGGGAGCGGCCCCCGCTTTCTCGTCGCTCGCGAGGCGGAGGGAGAGCCCGCCAACCTCGAGGTCGTGAGCTCCGGCTCGCCGCCCCGGTCGGTCACCGGCTGGACCCACCCGGCGCCGCTGCTGGCGACGGCGCGTCACCAGCGTCTCGAATACCGCCGCACCGATGGCCTCGAGCTCACCGCCAGCCTCTATCTGCCCCCTTCCCACGGGACCTCGGAGGTTCCGCTGCCGATGATCTTCTGGGCCTATCCGCAGAGCTTCGAGAGCCGTGACCTGGCTCGGCGCTCGGCGCGGCCGGAAGCGCGGTCGTTGCGCGCGGAGCCGCTCTCGCCCTTGCTCTGGTTGAGCCGGGGCTACGCGGTCCTCGAGCCCGACATGCCCATCGTCGCCTCTCCGGGCGGTTCGGCCAACGACCGGTGGCGGGAGCAGCTGGTCGCCGATGCCGAAGCCGCGGTCGCCGCCGCCGTAGCGACCGGTACCGTCGATCCCGGCCGCATCGCCGTCCTCGGCCATTCCTACGGCGCTCACATGGCGGTAGCGCTCCTCGCCCACACCGATCTCTTCCGCACCGGTGTCGCCATGGCGGGGGCCTACAACCGCACCCTGACGCCCTTCGGCTTCCAGGAGGAGCCCCGCTCGCTGTGGCAGGCACCCGAGGTCTACCGTAGGCTGTCGCCCTTCCTCGACGCCGACCGGATTTCCGAGCCGCTGCTCTTGATCCATGGTCTCGAGGACAGCCAGCAGGCGACGCGCCCCGAGCAAAGCGAGCGGCTGTTCGAAGCGCTCTCCTTTCTCGGCCGGCCGGCGCGGCTGGTGCTGTTGCCCCACGAAGGTCACCGGCCCCGCGGCCGCGAGTCGGTGCTCCACCTGCTTTGGGAGGTCGACCGCTGGCTCGGGCTCTACCTGGCGCCGAGCGCAGACCCGTAGATCGCCGGTACAGAACCGCCTGCCGGTTCCCTGGAGATCCCGTCGAGAAGCACATGTTGGGCCGGAGTCAAGAACCTGGACCGACGGGTGCCCGCCGACTTTCGGATTTAGACCAAATTTGGTGGGACTTGGCGCCGCTTGGGAAACCTTGTGCTATCTTTCTCGTTTAGACATTGCGCCGCCTGGAGATTCGCTCAAGGCCGCGCCGCACGCCTCGCCCCCGGGCGGAGCGGACCCATCCCGACTTCTAGGAGCACGCCGATGCGTAAGAGCACACCCACCCAGGCTGCCGCAGCCCTTGCTCTCACTCGTCCGCGTCTCGTCGGGATTGGGGTCGTCGTCCCGCGATTCGCCTGATTCCATCGTCGCCAGCCCGACCGCCTGACGGGCGCTCCGCATCGATCCGGCACTGAGCCGGCCTGGTGCGGGCGATCCCTAGCCGCGGGCTTCCGGCGATCCGTTCTCCCAGCTCCTAGCCGCGTCAGCGGTGGTTTCGGTTCCCTTCGTGGCGCGGTCGTACAGCGGCCGAGCCCGGTTTCGCGGACCGGTCTCTTCCCGAACCCCCTGGTCTTGGGGGCTTCGGCGACGCGACCCTTGCCGCACGTCCTTCTGAGGTTTCGATCATGAGTCTCGACATGGAAACACCTCTTGCAAACCAGGCTCGCCGGGGAGCCTTCGCGTTGATCCGCGACGCGCTCACCGGCAGGCATGAAGACTTCACCTCCGGCTCGGTGCGGCAGGCCATCGTCCTGCTGGCGATTCCGATGGTGCTCGAGATGATGATGGAGTCGGTCTTCGCGGTGGCCGACATCTTCTTCGTGTCCTCCCTCGGCCCCGACGCGGTGGCCGCCGTGGGACTGACCGAGGCCAGTGTGACGCTCCTCTTCGCGGTGGCGGTCGGGCTGAGCATGGCGACGACGGCGATGGTCGCGCGGCGGATCGGCGAGCGGGACTCGGAAGGTGCCGCCACCGCGGCGGTCCAGGCCCTGTGGATCGGCCTCGGTGTTTCGCTTCTGGTGGGCGCCGTGGGGATCTTCTTCGCTCCCGATGTCCTGCGTCTGATGGGCGCCGAGCAGCGGGTCATCGACGGCGGTGTCGGCTACACGCGGGTGATCTTGGGAGGATCGTTGACCATCACGTTCCTCTTCCTGATCAACGCGATCTTCCGCGGCGCCGGTGACGCTGCGTTGTCGATGCGTGTGCTGTGGATCGCCAACGGCATCAACCTGGTGCTCGACCCGTGTCTGATCTTCGGCGTCGGACCCTTCCCGGAGCTCGGCGTGACCGGCGCCGCGGTGGCGACGACCATCGGTCGCGGGACCGGCGTGCTGGTCCAGCTGTGGTGTCTCTTCGGCGGTGCCGGGCGGATCCGCGTCAGCCTCGAGTCGCTGCGCGCGGTGCCGGCGGTGATGCTCCGGCTGGCCCGGTTGTCGATGGGCGGGATCATGCAGTTCCTGATCTCGACCTCGAGCTGGATCGGGCTGGTGCGCATCGTGTCGAGCTTCGGCAGCGACCCGGTGGCCGGTTACACCATCGCCATCCGCGTGGTGATGTTCACCATCTTGCCGGCCTGGGGCCTTTCCAACGCGGCGGCGACGCTGGTCGGTCAGAGCCTCGGGGCGGGCAAACCCGATCGGGCCGAGGCGACGGTGTGGCAGGCGGCGCGCTACAACATCGCCTTCCTCGTCGCGGTGGGGATCGGGTTCTATTTCGGGGCGCCGCACATCCTGGCGCTCTTCACCGATGACGCGGTGGTCGCCGGCTATGGCATCGCCTGTCTGCGTGCCCTGGCCTTCGGCTATCCGCTCTACGGCCTGGGGATGATCATGGTCCAGGCGTTCAACGGTGCCGGCGACACCGATACGCCGACGGTGATCAACTTCTTCTGCTTCTGGATGTTCCAGATCCCGCTGGCCTACACGCTGGCGCACAAGGTGCACCTGGGGCCCCAGGGTGTGTTCTGGGCGGTGGTGATCGCCGAGTCGGTCATGACCGTCGTGGCGGTGCTGGTGTTCCGCCGCGGGAAGTGGAAGAACAAGGTGGTGTGACCGAGAATCGCCTTGGTACGAATCGGTGCCGGTCGGGGCGGCGGGTCAAGCGGACCTGCCGCCCCGGCTCGGTTTCGGGTCTCCGCCTCGACTAGACTCTCTCCCCGGCTCGATCTCGTTTCCAATCCAGGTTCTGAGGAACCTTCCCGCGGGAGACATGCGTGTCTGAAAATCCGATCCCTTCCGGCCGTAGCGCCCACTCGATTCTCTTCGTTCTGATCACGGTCTTCGTCGACACGGTCGGCTTCGGCATCATCATCCCGGTGCTACCGGAGCTCATCACGCAGCTCTCTGGGGAAGGCCTCGCCGCCGCGGCGCGCTATGGCGGCTGGCTGATGTTCGTCTTCGCGGCGATGCAATTCATCTTCGCGCCGATCCTCGGCAGCCTTTCGGATCACTACGGCCGGCGACCGGTGCTGCTGCTCTCGCTGCTGGCGCTCGGGGTCGACTACTTGATCATGGGGCTGGCGCCGCACCTCTGGTGGCTTTTCGTCGGCCGGCTCCTGGCCGGGGTCTTCGGCGCCACCTTCTCGACCGCCAACGCCTATGCCGCCGACGTCACCGCCCTCGATCGCCGCGCCCAGGCCTTCGGCTGGATCGGTGCCACCTGGGGAGTGGGCTTCACGCTGGGACCGATGATCGGCGGTTTGCTCGGCGCTTATGGTCCACGGGTGCCGTTCTACGCCGCCGCGTGCCTGGCGGTGGCGAACGCCCTTTACGGTGTCTTCGTCCTTCCCGAGTCGCTGCCTCCGGCCAAGCGCCGGCCCTTCGCCTTCGCTCGCGCCAACCCCGTCGGCGCCGTCGCCA
>JAGQSE010000546.1:811-3306 GCA_020439725.1 Acidobacteriota bacterium | reverse complement strand
GAGCAGCCCGGGCTGGTCGGAGGCCGGTGCCCTGGCCCAGGCGATATTGATGCTGATCAGAAAGACCAGCGCGTTGAGGGCGGAGCCTCGGCAAATCCGCATGCGGCTTCGGCCGTACTCGAGGTGGGACCACAGAAGGTCGCCGTAGTACACCAGCAGCCTCCGTGCCTCGTAAAAACGGTCTGTGTCTCCCGCGAAGTACCTCGCTCGGTAGCGGAGGTCAAGGCGGTCGAACAGCCAGTCGGCGACCCGGTCCGTGAGGATTCCTAGGACGTAGACGAGGGACAGGACGGGGAGGAGGACCTCCCACAACGAAATGTCCTTGCTGACCTGGGAGAGGTCCCAACCGAATAAAGAAGCTCCCAAAACGGCCAGCCAGACCAGGCTGCCAAATCCGATGACCAAGAGCTCGGCGAACAGGTGTGTCGTCGTCACGGCAAACCTCCATGACCTCGCTGGGGAAGTCAAAGCTTCCCCGCGAAGGTATTAGGGCAGATGTCGATACGCGGTTTTTAGAAGTGTAATTGATAGATCATGCCTGAACAAGCGAAGGAGGCGAGCAGGACGGGTCACGGGAAGGAGAGATGAGGGGGACGGATTCCGGACAAGCAAGAGCTGACCGGACCGGGCAAGGGTCGCGTGCGGGTTACCGTCGGGGGGACGCAGAGTGCGCTCGGCAGCGCTTCAGAAACGGTGGGGCTCGGGCAGCGAGCGGTCGGTTCACCGCCAATGCCGAGGCGTCCCTCGGGCGGCTCGGCCTACCGGAGAGACGGTCGCGGTCTGAGGCGAACGCTAGCTCAGGGCACGACGGCCGACCAGCCCGACAGGTCGCCGGCTTCGAAGCCGTTGACGAAGAGCTGGGGTTCACCGGCGAGCTCGTGGGCGCCGGCGTCGCACGCGGGGACCTGGTCGCCATTGCCATCGGCGGGGCGGTGGTTGCCGCGTTGGTCGAGGCCCGGGCAGGCGGTGGTGGCGCCGTGATCGATGGCCGGGCTGCCTGCCTGGGGCCGGAGCGTGTCGGTGGGGCCGCCGTAGTTGCCCAGGGGATCGAGGAGAGGGTCGGCGACGTTGGCTTGGTCGCCGGTGCCGAGACCACAGGTGTTCCCGGGAGTTTCGAGGTTGCCGCCGCTGCTGGTGACGGTCCCTGAGCAAACGCCTGAGATGATCGAGCCCACGGCGACGAGCGAGCCAAGATTGCGGATCGCCGGGCCGTTGCCGGCGGAGTTGCCCAGCACGGTGGAACCCACGAAGGTCATCGACTCGCCGGTGTTGACGTACAGGCCGCCGCCGGCGCCCCCGCCGATGACGCTGTTGCCAACCACGGTCGAGTTGAGGAGGTGTGCGGTGCCGTGGTTGTCGATGCCGCCGCCGTGATCGTTGGTCTGATTCCCCGACAGGGTCGATGCGATCACCGTCACCGTGCCGTTGTTGCGGATTCCGCCCCCGGGACCCGCTGCCACGTTGTCCGCCAGCGTCACGCGTTCAAGGGTGAGGGTGCCGTTGTTGCGGATGCCGCCGCCCTCGCCGCCTCCCGAGTCGCCGTTGAGGAGGCTCATATCGGCGATCCGGACCGTCACCCCGGCGAACCCGGGATCGACCTCGAAGAGTCGGTCCAGACCGCTGGCATCGAGGATCGTGCTGCGAGCTCCGGCGCCACGGATGTCGACATCGCCCGACAGGTCCAGATCCCCGGTCAGGCAGCCGTCCTCCCCGGTTCCCGTGAGGTTCAGGGTGATGGTCCCCGCGGGCAGCAGGATCACGTCCGTCGAGCCCGCCGATCCCGCGCTGCAGGCGTCGACGGCGATATTGCCATTGGCGGCGATCAACGCCTCGCGCAAGGTGCAGTTGCTGTCGACCGTCACCGCGTCGGCCGTCGACGTGACGACGATCTCCGCAGCCGAGCCGATCGAGGCCCAGGCGAGCGTCATCAACATGAAGGCGATCAGCGTCGGACCCTTCGGAACCAGCGAGCCTCGTGCACCAAGCATCTCGACCTCCTGCCACATCTCGACCTCCAGCCGGGGGAGCGTGAGTCGAATCAGATTGATGCATATCTATATCACGATTCTCGATGAGGTTGAGGGAAATCCCTAGTTCCTCCGTTCCCTCGAAGCGCCGTCAGGACAGCTCATCCTGCGGTCGAGGGCCCGATACTGGATCGCCTCGGCGACGTGGGCCGGAGAGATGGCCTCTGAGCCGGCGAGGTCGGCGAGGGTGCGGGAGACCTTGAGGACGCGGTCGAGGGCGCGAGCGGAGAGCCCGAGCCGCTCGAAGGCACGGTCGAGGAGCCGGGTGGCTTCGGTGGTCAGGCGACAGTGGCGCCGCACCTCGGCGGGTCCCATGGCGGAGTTGACGGGGTAGGAGTGCTGGTCGCCAAAGCGTTCGCGCTGGCGCTCCCGTGCCCCTTCGACCCGCGCCGCGACCTCGGCGGTGCCTTCACCGGCGGCGGCGCGGAGCTCGTCGAGGCGGACCGCCGGGACCTCGACGTGGAGGTC
>JAGQSE010000546.1:0-740 GCA_020439725.1 Acidobacteriota bacterium | reverse complement strand
GGGTCGCCCAGGTGACCGCATGGGCACGGGTTCATCGCCGCGACGAGGGAGAAGCGCGCGGGAAAGGTGAGGTGGGCGCGGGCACGGACCACCGTGATCAGGCCTTCTTCGAGGGGTTGGCGAAGGGCCTCGAGGGTGTCGCGGCGGAACTCCGGGAGCTCGTCGAGGAAGAGGACGCCGGTGTGAGCCTGGCTGACCTCCCCGGGGCGTGGGACGCTGCCACCGCCGATGAGGCCCGCGGTGCTGATCCCTGAATGCGGGCTGCGGAAGGGCCGGCGGCGGATCAGACCCGAAGGCGGTTGCTCGGCGACCAGGCTCTGGACCTTGGTGACGGCGATGGCCTCCGCCATCGAGAGCGGTGGCAGGAGCCCCGGAAGGCGCCGCGCCAGCATCGTCTTGCCCGAACCCGGCGGGCCGACCATCAGCAGGTTGTGACCACCCGCGGCGGCGACCTCGAGAGCGCGTCGCGCCGCCAGCTGGCCACGGACGTCGGCCAGGTCGGGGACACCGAGACGTCCGTCGTCGATCCCCGAGGGCGAAACGACCGCCGGTCGCTGATCGGTGCCCAACAGGTGGCGAACGAGCTGGTCGAGGGAGTCGATGCCGACGACATCGACACGCCCGAGGGCGGCAGCCTCGGAGGCGTTGACGCTGGGGAGAAGGACCTCACGGGCGCCCCGCCGGCTCGCCAGGTCGGCGATGGCGAGACCGCCGCGCACCGGCCGCACGGTGCCGTCGAG
>JAGQSE010000545.1 GCA_020439725.1 Acidobacteriota bacterium | reverse complement strand
GGCATCTCCACGTGCGGCGGGATGTCACCTGTCCGCACAGCGGATTCGGCATGGGTCTCGAGCGTTTCGTCGCCTGGATGTGCGGTCTGAAGCACCTGCGGGAGACGATCCCGTACCCGCGGATGCTGTATAAGATCTACCCCTGATCCCGGCCCGTCCACGCGCGCCAGCGGCCCGGCCACGAGCGGCAGGGAGGAGGCCTTTCGCCGGTCATGCCCCGCCCTTGGACCCTCGCCGCCGCGTACGCCGTCTGCACCCTCGTGTGGGGGACGACCTGGGCCGCGATCCGCTTCAGCCTCGAGGGCTACCCGCCCTTCCTCGGCGCCGGTCTGCGCTTCGGCGTGGCGGCGGTGGTGTTGCTGCTGGCCGCCGCGATCGCCAGGGTCCCACTGGGCCGCGAGCGCCGCGAGCGCGGCCTGTGGATCCTCAACGGCCTTTTCACCTTCGTCGTCTCCTACGGTGTCGTCTACTGGTCCGAGCAATGGGTTCCCTCGGGGCTGGGCTCGGTCCTCTTCGCCACCTTTCCGCTCTTCGTGGCGCTCCTGGCTCATCTCTTCCTGCCCGGTGAACGCATCGCGGCCACTTCGACCGCGGGCATCCTGCTGGGCTTTGCCGGGGTCGCGGTGATCTTCTCCGAGGACCTCTCCGCCCTCGGCGGGTCCGAGGTGGGGCTGGCGGGTCTGGTGATGCTGATCTCGCCGATCTCCGCGGCGGTGGGCTCGGTGGCGGTCAAGCGGTGGGGGAGAGGGCTCCATCCCTTGAGCACCACCGCACCGCCGATGTTGCTGGCCGCGCTGGTCTTGGGCGGCGGCGGCGTCGCCGTGGGCGAGCCGGCCCACCTGGCGCCGTCGACGGCGAGCACCGTGGCGCTGCTCTATCTCGGGATCTTCGGCTCGGCGCTGACCTTCGGGCTCTACTTCTGGCTCCTCGAGCACCTGAGCGCCACCCGGCTCTCGTTGATGACCTATCTGATCCCCGTGGTCGCGGTCTCCGTAGGGACCTTCTGGCTGGGGGAGCCGATGACGCCTCGGGTCCTCCTGGGAGCCGCGCTGGTGGTCGCCGGCGTCGCCCTCGCGAGCCGACGCTGAGCTCTCCCGGATCGCCGTGGCGCCGCGCCGCGGCGGAGACCTTCGGCCGGCGGCGGCGATCTGCGGCGAATCCTCTCGAGCCCTATCCCAGGGCCTTTTCTCGTGGTGACGAGGACCTTCGGGGGTGCTGATTGCCGCATCGCGGCGGTCGACAGCCCCCGGGTGCGCTGGTATGATCGAGCAGTACCAGGAAAAGGCGGCATGAATCCGCATTCGCGTCGATCAACCACCTTCCACGGGAGACACCATGACCGATCAACCCACGACCCACGTCAGCGAGGAGGAGTCCCGCGCCGTCGCCGAGGCGTCACGCCAGACGGAGTGGACCAGCCCGAGCTTCATGAAGGAGCTCTTCTTGGGCAATTTCCGCCTCGACCTCGTCCATCCCTACCCGGCGGAGCCGCCGGAGCGCGCGGAGTTCAAGGAGTACTACCGCAAGCTCGAGCGCTTCCTCACCGAGGAGGTGGATTCCACCGCCATCGACGCGACCGGTGAGTATCCGCAGCACGTCCTCGACGAGTTGCGCGAGCTGGGCGCCTTTGGGATGAAGATTCCGAAGGAGTACGGTGGGCTCGGCTTCAGCCAGATCGAATATCAGAAGGTGATGGAGCTCCTCGGCTCCACCGACGGCAACCTGACCGCCCTGCTGTCGGCGCACCAGAGCATCGGCGTACCGCAGCCGCTCAAGCTGTTCGGCAGCCCCGAGCAGAAGAAGAAATTCCTGCCGCGCTGCGCCGCCGGCGAGATCTCCGCTTTCGCCCTCACCGAGCCCGGCGTCGGTTCGGACCCGGCGCGCATGTCGACCACCGCCGAGCTCTCCGCCGACGGCAGCTACTACCTGGTCAACGGCACCAAGCTGTGGTGCACCAACGGCACGCTGGCCAAGCTCCTGGTGGTGATGGCGGTGCACCCCGGAACCAAGAAGATCAGCGCCTTCGTCGTCGAGGCCGACAGCCCCGGCGTCAAGGTCGAGCACCGCTGTCACTTCATGGGCTTGAAGGCGCTGGCCAACGCGGTGATCAGCTTCCACGACGTCAAGGTGCCGGCCGAGAACCTCATCGGCAAGGAAGGCCGGGGTCTCAAGATCGCTCTGACGACGCTCAACGACGGCCGTCTCTCGATCCCCAACAGCGCCATCGGCGCCGCCAAGGTGGGCCTCAAGATCTGCCGCGAGTGGAGCAACGAGCGCGTCCAGTGGGGCCGCCCCGTGGGCAAGCACGAGGCCATCTCGCACAAGCTCGCCGACATGGCCGCGACCACCTTCGCCATGGAGTCCATCGCCCGGCTGGCCACCCACATGGCCGACTCGGGGACCCACGACATCCGGCTCGAGGCGGCGGCGTGCAAGCTGTGGAACACCACCCGCGGCTGGGAGATCGTCGACGACACGATGCAGATCCGCGGTGGCCGCGGCTACGAGACCGAGATCTCGCTCCGTGATCGCGGCGAGGTGCCGATCCCCGTCGAACGGATGATGCGCGACTATCGCATCAACCGCATCTTCGAGGGCTCCGACGAGATCATGCGGCTGTTCATGGCCCGCGAGGCCGTCGACAAGCACCTGGCCGTGGCCGGGGCCCTGGTCGAGGGCAAGGGAGGCATGGGGGAGAAGCTCAAGGCGCTTCCCGGCATCGCCGCCTTCTACGCCTGGTGGTATCCGAGCCGCTGGCTGGGTTGGGGGCGTTTCCCGCGTTTCTCGGGCTTCGGCGCCAACGCCGGGCATCTGCGTTTCGTCGAGCGCAGCTGCCGCAAGCTCTCCCGCGAGATCTTCCACGGCATGATGATCCATCAGGCCAAGCTGGCCTATAAGCAGGGCTTCCTGTTCCGCGTCGTCGACATCGCCGACGAGCTCTTCGCCATGACCGCCTCGGTGAGCCGCGTCCAGGCGATGTTCGATGCCGGCGACGCCGAAGCCAAGGCGGCGCAGAAGCTGGTCCACCTGTTCTGCTCGAACAGCCGGCGCAAGGTCAAGCGGCTGTTCCAGGAGCTGTGGAGCAACGACGACACCCTCAAGTACAAGACCGCGCTCGGCGTGCTCAAGGGCGATCAGCTGTGGATGGAGTCGCTGCTCGAAGGCCACGGTCGCGTCGCCAAGAGCGAGCGGGGTCGTCCTCAGGCGGTGGACGCGGCGGCAGCCCGCGAGGCCGCGCCGGTGGCCGCCGGCTGAATTCGATGCGCGCGGTCGTCATCGACGGCGGCGCCTCCCGCGAAGGTTCCAGCCCGCGGCTGGGCGAGGTCCCCGACCCCGTCCCGGCCGCGGGCGAAGTTCTTTTGGCGGTGGCCGCCACGGCCCTCAATCGGGCCGATCTGCTCCAGCTCAAGGGTCTGTACCCACCGCCGCCGGGGGAGAGCGAGGTGCCGGGTCTCGAGTGCTCGGGTGAAGTGCTCGAGGTGGGGCCTGGAGCCGCGCCTTGGCAGGTCGGGGACCGGGTCATGGCCCTCCTTGCCGGCGGCGGCCATGGCGAGAAGGTCGCCGTTCCCGCCGGTCAGCTGATGACGCTGCCTGCCGAGCTGTCCTGGGAGGAGGGCGCCGCGCTCCCCGAGGCGGCGCTCACCGCCTGGACCAACCTGGTCGTCGAAGGCGGTCTCGAGGCCGGTCAGACCGTCCTGATCACCGCCGCCGCGTCGGGGGTCGGCACCGTCGCGGTCCAGATCGCCCGCGCTTTGGGAGCCCGCGTGCTGGTCGCCGGACGGAGCCTCGAACGTCTCGAAGAGCTACGGCCCCTCGGTGCCGAAGACTGTATCGAGCTCGGGCCTGATCTCCCCGAAACGGTACGCGAGGCCAACGGTGGTCGCGGCGTCGACCTGGTCTTCGATCTGGTAGGTGGCGAGGGGCTGAACCGCCGCCTCGAGTGTCTCGACCGCCGCGGCCGGCTGGTGCTCATCGGCTTGCTCGCGGGCCGCCGGGCCGAGATCGACCTGGGGCTCGTCCTTCGCCAGCGCCTCAAGATCGTCGGCTCGGTGCTGCGCAGCCGGTCACGGGCCGAGAAGGCCGAGCTGATCCGTGGATTCACCGCCTTCGCCCAGCCGCTTCTCGCCGACGGTCGCCTTCGCCCGGTCATCGACCGGGTCCTGCCTTTCGACGAGATCCTCGCCGCCTACGAGCAGATGGCCGCCGGCGGGCTGCTCGGCAAGCTCGTCCTGCGCGTCGGCTGACCTACGGCTCGGGCGGGCTCGGCTCAGCTCGCCGAGCGTGCCGGCCGCACCCCTCCGTCCTTCCAGCCGAGGATCGAATCCACCGCCTGCGCCGCCAGCGGGTGATAGCGCGGGCGTGCCTGGGCGTAGATCTGTCGTGCCCGCTCGAG
>JAGQSE010000027.1:14382-15657 GCA_020439725.1 Acidobacteriota bacterium | reverse complement strand
CTCGAGGGCCTCGACCGCGTCGAGCAGATCCGAATCCGAAGCGGCACCGCCGGGAGACCGGAGATCGGCGCCTGGAGCCGTCTGCCTTGGCTCGCGGCGGAAGGGCCAGCGCTCGGTGAGGAGCGCCGCCATCACCGCGCCGCGAGCGGCCAATCCTCGCTGGTGGGCCTCGACCAGCAGGCGGGCGGCCCGGGGCTGCGCCGGAATCCCGGCCATAGCCCGCCCCGTGGCGGTGATGGCACCGCTGGCGTCGAGGGCTCCGAGGAACTCGAGCAGCTCCGCGGCAGTAGCGAGGGCGGCCTTCTCCGGCGCCTCGAACCAAGGGAAGGCAGCGGCATCGGTCTCGCCCCAGGCGGCCAGCTGGAGCACCGCGGCGGCGGGATCGACACGCCGGACGTCGGGTGTGTCCCAGGCCACCCGGTGGTCGCCGCGCGGCCATAGCCGCAGGCAGCGACCCGGCCGCTGGCGCCCGGCACGACCCGCGCGCTGGTCCGCCGACGCCTGGCTGATCCTTGCCAGCTCGAGGCGGTCGAGCCCACGGCCCGGGTCGTACCGCAGCACCCGCGCCCAGCCGCTGTCGATCACGCCGACGATGCCGTCGACGGTCACCGAGCTCTCGGCGACGTTGGTCGCCAGGACGACCCGCGGCTGCCCTTGGGGGCGGAGCGCCGCGTCCTGGCTCTCCGCGTCGAGATCACCGTAGAGGGGCATGAGCAGCACCCCCTCGCGCGCCGCCCACTCGGTGAGGAGCTCCTGGGTCCGCCGGATCTCGCCGACGCCCGGGAGAAAGGCCAAGAGATCGCCACCGGCGTCTTGGGAGCCGGCGTCCTCGAAGAACCTCGGCACCGCCCGCGCCGCGGCGCGGACGATCTCCGCAGGGTGGGTCGGGGGCGGCTCGCGGAGCGGTGCACCGTCGTCGAGGTAGGAGACTTCCACCGGAAAGCGCCGACCCTCGCTCTCGAGGACCGGGCAATCCCCGAGAAAGCGCGCCACGGGTTCGCTCTCGAGGGTCGCCGACATGACCACCAGATGGAGGTCGCCGCGCACCTCGCGCTGCACCCGCCGCGCCATGGCGAAGGCCAGATCGGACTCGAGGCGGCGCTCGTGGAACTCGTCGAAGACCACGGCAGCGATGCCGTCGAGGAAGGGGTCCGCCTGGAGCAGGCGGAGGAGGACGCCGTCGGTGACCGCCACGATGCGCGACGCGTCACCCCAGTGCTTCTCGAAGCGTACCTGGTAACCGATCTCCCGTCCGAGCTCGGCGCCCCATTCGGC
>JAGQSE010000027.1:0-14295 GCA_020439725.1 Acidobacteriota bacterium | reverse complement strand
GGCACCCGCGTCGTCTTGCCGGCACCGGTCTCCGCCTTCAACACCGCGTTGCCCGATCGGCGAAGCACGGCCACCAGCTCGGGGAGGAGCGGGTCGATGGGCAGCGGCTCGCGAGAGGCTGCCGAACGGCTCTCTACGGATCGATCCATGATCGGCGGCAACCACCCTCAGGGCGGCTCACCGCGACGAGGCTACGCGCTGGGGACGAGGGCAGCAAGGCCCACGGGAGGGGAAAGAGAGGTGGGAGGGCGGTGACGGGCCGCCCTCCCCGAGCTGGAGAGAAACCGTCTCAGCGGTCCGAGCTGGCGGAGACGGTCTTGAGCGCCGCCGCGGCCTCGAGGTACGAGGCGACGGGCATCCGGCCGTCCTTCCAGCACTGCCGCAAGACGCCACGCAGGCTGTTCAAGAAGCGATTGACGGCGGGGGGGGTGTAGGGTTCGCCGCTCGACTCCGACACCCACTCACCGTTGACGAGTTGCTCGCGCACGTGGTTGACGTCGTCGACGGTCAACGCCCACCACGGCGCCGACAGGATGTCGTACTCGCGCTTGCCACCCCGGGGCCCCGGAGGCCACTCGATCCGCGCCGCGAGGGTCTCGAGGACTTCGCGGGCGGTGCGCTCCTTACGAGCCGGCAGACTCTCCAAATACACTTCGACGGGGTTCGATACCGATGGTCCCATGGTCACCTCTCTGTCCGATTGAGGACGGTTCCATGCCCCCGGCCAAGCGGCCGGGAGAAGGCCTTCCACGCAACAAATCAAGAAATTTGCAGAGAAGAGAAAAATAAAAACAGACGAACAGCTCTTGAGCTGTGAGATCCGCCCGAGAACTGTACAACAGGATAGTGTTGTAGACAACTCCTCGTGGCGGTTTCTCTGGAAACCGATACTTCTCAACAAGTCAGGTGGCTGATACGCCTGTAGAAAGATACCATCTGTGACCCCGCAACGGTTTCGGCGGAGCGGCCCCGTCCGCGTGAGGACAGGGCCAAGAGGGTCTCGGGTCGGGAGGGGAAGGCGGAGTCCCCGGCAGGCGTTCTGAACTAGAAATCGAGGAGCTGCCGGGCGTCCGCGACCACGCGTGAGACCGTGGGCAAGAGCTCTTGCTCGAGGCTCTTGACGAAGGGGCTCGGCCGGTCGGCGTAGGCGACGCGACGCACCGGAGCGTCGAGCCAGGGAAAGGCGGCGTCGGAGATGCGCGCCGCCACCTCGCCCCCGAAACCGCCGGTCAGCGGCGCCTCGTGGACCACCAGCGCACGGTGCGTGCGCCGCACCGAAGCCACCACGGTCTCCTCGTCGAAGGGTACGAGAGTGCGCAGATCGACGACCTCGGCGGACACCCCGTCCTTTTCGAGCAGCTCGGCGGCTTCGAGGCAGGTCCAGGTCGAGGCGCCATAGGCCACCAGCGTCAGGTCGCTGCCAGGGCGCATCACCCGAGCCTCACCGAGGGTGGCGAGGTGCTCGCCGGTGGGCAGCTCGGCCTTGATCCGCCGATAGAGGTATTTGTGCTCGCAGAAGACCACCGGGTTGGGGTCGCGGATCGCTGCCTTGAGCAGGCCCAGGGCGTCCTCGGCGGTGGCCGGGCAAACCACCTTGAGACCTGCCACGTGGGCGAACCAGGCCTCGGGGTTTTGCGAATGGAAGGGACCGGCGCCGACCCCGCCACCGGTGGGCAGGCGGACGACCAGCGGACAGGGCAGCTGCCAGCGGTAGAAGACCTTGGCGGCGACGTTGACCAGCTGGTTGAAGCCACAGGTGATGAAGTCGCCGAACTGCATCTCGATCACCGGCCGGTAGCCGAGGAGCGCCGCGCCGGCGGCGATGCCCAACGTTCCACTCTCGGCGATGGGGGTGTCGAGGACCCGCTCGGGCCAGCGCTCGTGGAGCCCCCGGGTGACGCGGAAGGCGCCCTCGAAGACCCCGATGTCCTGGCCCATGAGCACCACCGCCTCGTCGCGTTCCATCTCTTCCCGGAGCGCCCGGTGGACCGCGTCGACGTAGGTGGTGAGGACCGGCTCGGCAGCTACCTCGGTAGGCTCTGCCGGCTTGGTGGCGCCCGCCGCGGAAGCCACCGCGGGAGCCTCGGCGAAGACGGGCCGGCGCGCGGTGGCGGGCTCGGGAGCCGGCGAGTCGAGCGCCGCCGACAGCGCCTGTTCGACCATCTCCGCGATCCGCGCATCGAGGCGTTCCCGGACCGCCGCGTCGAGGATCCCGGCCCCCTCGAGCCGGCGGGCGTAGGCCGGCACCGGATCGGCGGCGCGATAGACGGCCAGCTCGTCCTCCGGCACCACCTTGAGGGAGTCGTCGCCCTCGCTGTGGCCGCGCATGCGACCGAGCATCGCTTCGACCAGCGTCGGTCCCTCGCCGGCCCGTGCGCGGGCCACCGCCTCGGCCATCACCTGCGCCACCGCCTCCGGGTCGTTGCCGTCGACCTGCACGCCGGGGATGCCGTAGCCGGCGCCGCGCGACGCGAGGCTGTCCGCCGCGTATTGCAGATGCACCGGCGTCGAGAAAGCGTAGCGGTTGTTCTCGATCACCAACACCAGCGGCAGCTTCCACACCGCCGCCATGTTGAGCCCCTCGTGGAAATCGCCGGTGGAGGTGCCGCCGTCGCCGATGAAGTTGATCGCCACACGGTCGCCACCGGCCTGCTTGAGACCGAAGGCCGCGCCCGCCGCCACCGGGATCATCGCCCCCAGGTGGCTGATCATGCCGATGTGGCGGATGCCCTGCTCGGGTGCCAGGAAGGCGTAGTGGAAGGAGCGCTCGATACCCTGGGAAAAGCCGTCGGCGCGCCCCAGGAGCTGGCAGGCGAGGCGATAGAGGAGCTCGATCGGGTCCTGTCGCCGTCCGTCGGGCTCGCCAAAGCCATAGCCCGGGAAGGCCCGCGCCGGGTCGAGATAGACCGCGAGGATCGCACCGAGGTCGCGGTGCAAGGAGCACAGCACGTCACCGGGCTCCAAGGCCAGGCCCGCTGGCACGGTGGTGGCCTCGTTGCCGACCTCCGAGTACCACTTGGAGATACGACCGGTCAGGAGGAGCGACTCGAAGCGCGAGTCGAGGTCGCGGGCGAGCTTCATGAAGGCATAGCGCCGGAGAGCTTCGACGGAGCGATTCACGATGGGGTACCTCGGAGAGTGCGGGAGGGGATGATCGGCGGACCGAAGGATTGTAGAAGATCCCCGGCGGCCTAGCCAGGGGGAAGCGTTGCCCGGTTCCGCTCGCCGGACGGCGGTCAGGCGCCGGAGGAGGCGAGACGGCCTTCGTAGTCCTGCCAGCGCGGATCGTCGGGGGCCATCTGGCGCAGGATGCGCAGCGCGAGAGCGGCACCGTCGGTGTTGCCGGCGGCGAGGAAGGTCTCGAACTGCTGTACCCCCTGCTCGAGCGATCGCCGCTTGAGCACGGCCTGCTCGCTGCTGTCGACCTCGGAGTAGATCTGCGCCAGGAGTGCGCTCTGGGGAATCACCTCGCTCAGCTCGCGGGTGACCTCGCGGGCTCCCTTGAAGTCCTCGGCGTCGAGACGCGCGTGGATCCGCCGCTCGAAGGGGGCGACCACCGCCTCGTCCTTCTTGCGCGACAGCGCGGCGTCGAGGCGCCCGCGATAGAGCGTCAGCGTCACCCGGGCGAGGCCCAGGTCGGCGAGCCGTTCGTACTGCCTCTCCGCCTCCTCGAGGGCCCCGGTCTCGAGCGCCTCCTCGAAACGCGAGCGATGGAGGTCGAGGGCCTCACCCTGGTTGAGGTCTCGCTCGGCTTCCTCGAGCTCGGCGAGGAAGGTCTCGGCGAGCTCGCCGGAGGGATCGTTTCGCACCGCGACGTCGAACTGCTTTCGCGCTGCCTTGAAATCGCCGCGCGCCAAGGCTTCGCGCCCCGCCTCGACGGCGCGCTGGGCGCGGCCGCCCTGCTCTTCTTCCTGGCGGATCAGACGCACCCACTCCTCGAAATCCTTGCGCCGGGGATGGTTGGGTACGAGCTCGAGGAGAGCGTCGAGGGCCAGCCCGGCCAGGGCCGTCTTGCGCTCCTTGAGGTAGCGCTCGACCATCGCCTCGGCGGCGGCGGCGGGATCTTCCTCCACCTCCCCCGCCTCCTCCTCGGGACCTGCGGGCGGCTCGGCGTCCTCCCCGACGGATGCGCCGAGAGCCTCCGCCGTGATCTCTGGGAGGAGCTGGGTGTCTGCCGGCGGCGTCTCCCCGGGAGCCGCTTCGTCGGGCTCGATGAGCGGACCCGAAAAGGCCTCGGCGACGGAGAGGTCGTCGATCGCCGCCTCGAACGCGGTGTCGACGTCGGTGGATTCCGCCGCATCGACCACGGCGGGCCGTTTGAGCTGCCCGCTGGCGGTCTCTTCGAGAAGCTCCTTGAGCTCGTGCAGACCCGTGGCCGCCGGGTAGCTCGACTCGATGTGCGAGGCGATGCGCCACGCTTCGTCGAGCTGGCCACCCTTGGCGGCGCTCTCGGCCTGCTCGATGAGCCGGGTCGTCTCCTTCATGCGGCGCGCCGCGCGATCGATCTGGGCGAGGAGCTCTTGACGCTCGCGCCGCGAGATCAGGCTGCCCGAACGCGGGCGATCGTCCTGACCGGCGGAAGTGCGGTCGAGACCCTTGGCTGCCGGCGCCGCCATGGCGGGCCGCCCGCCGAAACCCTCGAGCAGCGGCTCGAGGGCCTCGATGAAGGCGATGGCGTCGGGGTAGCGGTGCTCGCGGTCGCGCGCCAGAGCACGTCGGACGATGACGTCGAGCTCCCCCGGGACCGCGACGTCCGGGTTGCGACCGACCATCGGCAGCGGGTCCTCGGTGAGCCGCTTGAAGACCGCTCCCGGACCGTTCTCGGCCTCGAAGGGCGTCCGCGCCGTGATCATCTCGTAGAGCACCAGACCGAAGGAGTAGAGGTCCGATCGGCGGTCGAGGTTCTCGCCCTCGGAGGCCCCGGCCTGTTCCGGCGAGCAGTAGCGGAGCTTGCCCATGAAGGTCCCGGCCTGCGTCACCTCGAAGCTCGGGTCGGGGCCCAAGGCCTTGGCCAGGCCGAGGTCGATGATCTTGAGCAGGTGCCGATCCCGCCGGTCGCGGGTGATCATCAGGTTGTCGGGGCTGATATCGCGGTGGATCACTCCGGTGCCGTGAATCGCCTCGAGGCCCCGGAGGGCCTGGATGCCCAGCTGCAGGGCGAGGGGAATCTCCATCGGCCCGTGGACCTCGAGCCAATGACCGACGTCCTCGCCGTCGATGTGCTCGGACACCATGTAAAAGCTGCCGTCCTCGAGCTGCGAGTAGTCGTAGAGGATGGCGACGTTGGGATGCTTGAGCTGGGTGGCGAGACGCGCCTCGCGGAGGAATCGCTTCTGGGCGTCCCCGTCGGCGGCGAGCTCGCGGCGCAGGATCTTGACGATGCGCTTCTGCTCGAGGTGCAGGTGCCGCACCAAGAAGATCTCCCCCATTCCACCGCCGCCCAGGCGTTCGAGAATCTCGTATTTTCCGTCGAGGACCGAGCCGATGGGCCTGTCGTACAAGGGGACTGCCTCCTGAGGTGCTGAAGCCCGATTCTATCAGCCCCGGGAAGGCGAGGCACGGCTCTCCGGTGCCCGTGAGCGTTCGTCCGGGCACAAAAAAAGCGGGAGCCTGAGGAGGGCGTCCCGCGTGAGGAGAGAATGTCGTTCCATTCCCTGGGTCGTCAATGGACCCTTGCTGTGCGTGCGCATTCCTCTAGAGCAAACCCGATGCCAGGTTCTTGGCAGGCCCCTCGCGCCGCGGAAAGAGGCCGATCTGGGGCGTTCGGGTGTCCCAGAGGCCACGCCAGGGGCTTCCGCAACCCCGTTCGAAGGCATGGAGATCCTCCCACCCCGGGAGAATCTCCCGGGCTCGCCCCGCGGGCGGCTCAGGCGGGGAGCTCGATCTCGTAGTCGCGGATCTTCTTGGTGAGGGTCTTGACGTCGATGCCGAGGAGCCGGGCGGCGGGAGCCTTGCGCCCCTCGGTGTAGCGCAGCGTCCGCTCGATGTGGAGACGCTCGACGTCGGTCAGCGGCACCGGCACCACCACCGTCTGGATCTCCCGCGAGTCACGCAACGTGGGCCGGATGTTCTGCGGCAGGTCCTCGGGATGGATGACGTCGCCGGGCACGAGCAGCAGGAGGCCCTCGATGGTGTTGGCGAGCTCGCGGACGTTGCCCGGCCAGGAGTAGCTCTGGAGCAGGTGCATGGCGCTCTCGGAGATGTGCTTGGCGGGCAGGCCGCGCCCCTGGAAACGGCGCAGGAAGGCCTCGACCAGCTGCGGGATCTCCTCGCTCCGCTTGCGCAGCGGTGGCACGGTCAGGGTGACCACGTTGAGGCGGAAGAGGAGATCCTCGCGGAAGGTGCCGGCATCGACCTCCTTGCGCAGGTCCTTGTTGGTCGCCGCGATGATCCGCGCGTTGACCCGCCGTGCCGAGGTGCCGCCGACGCGGCGCAGCTCACCGTTGTCGAGCACCTGGAGCAGCTTGGCCTGCATCGAGGGGGTCATCTCGGCCACCTCGTCGAGGAAGAGGGTGCCCTGGTCGGCGACCTCGAAGAGCCCCTTCTTGGCGGTGACCGCGCCGGTGAACGAGCCCTTCTCGTGTCCGAAGAGCTCGCTCTCGAGGAGCTGGTCCTGGAAGGCGCTGCAGTTGATGGCGACAAAGCGCGCCTCGCGCCGCGAGCTGAGCTCGTGGATCAACCGCGAGACCATCCCCTTGCCGGCCCCCGTCTCGCCCTGGAGCAGCACGGTGGCGGTCGAGCTGGCGATGCGCTCGACCAGCTGCAGCAGCCGCACCATGGCGGGGCTCTCGCCGAGCACCGGCGCGTTGTGGCTGCCGATCCCCGGCGCCCGCTCGAGGATCGAGGCGACGGTCTCCTCGGTCTTGACCGCCTCGGCCTGGCGGATCAGCGCCGACAGCTCCGAGCTCCGTAGCGGCTTGGTCAGGAAGTCGTAAGCCTCGGGCTCGATGTCGGCGGCGGTGAGCCGTTGCTCCATCTTGCCTTCCGCCGACAACAGCAGCAGGTCCGAGTCCCCGACGTCCCCCTCCTCGTCCTCGCTGCGCCGGTGGAAGCTCTCGACGCGGCCGAAGGCGGGGATCTTGAGGTCGAGGAGCGCCTGGTCGTAGTCGCTCTCGCGCGGCGCGTCGACGGCGCCCTTGCCGCTCTTGACCGAGACCATCACGCGACCGCTCACCGGCAGGTCGCGTTCCAGCAGGATGCGCGCCGGGCGACCGTCTTCGGCCAGGACGACCTGGATGGACTTGCTGTGCTCCATAGCAGTCCGCTCATCTTAGTCGATCGGCGATTTCGCTGCAGAGACACGCCGAAGATGCGCCCGACCGACCCGAGGGGGTGAGGACCGCGGCCCTCAGTCCATCTGCTTGCGCAACACCGTCGGGATGTCGTAGTCGTCGACGTTCGACCAGTTGGGCCCGTAGCCGCCCGGGTCCTCGCTGTGGCTGTGGGCGATGACCTTGCGGTAGAACGGGATGTCGTCGTTCGAACGCTCCTCCTGGGGCTGCGGCTCGGCGACCGAGATCACCGGCTCGGGGGCCGGCTCGGCGCGGCGCATCGGTTGCACCGGCTCGCTGCGGCTGCGGTGCACCCGCTGGTGGTCGCCGACCTCGAACCCGGTGGCGATCACGGTCACCTTCATCGCCTCCTCGAGGGTGTCGTCGAGGACCATGCCCGAGATGATGTTGGCGTCCTGGTCGACCGCTTCGGAGATGATCTGCGCCGCTTCGGCCACCTCGTGAAGCGTCAGGTCGCGGCCGCCGGAGATGTTGATTAAGACCCCCCTCGCGCCCTGGATCGAGGTCTCCTCGAGGAGCGGCGAGGAGATGGCGCGCTGCGCCGCCTCGACGGCCCGGTTCTCGCCCTTGGCGATGCCCGTGCCCATGAGCGCCATGCCCATGCCGGTCATGATCGTCCGCACGTCGGCGAAGTCGACGTTGATCTCGCCGGGGATGGTGATCAGGTCGCTGATCCCCTGGACCGCCTGGCGCAGCACGTCGTCGGCGATACGGAACGCCTCGGACAGCGGCGTGCCGCGGTCGACGAAGCTGAGCAGCCGCTCGTTGGGAATGGTGATCAGCGTGTCGACCGCCGAGCGCAGCTCCTCGATGCCCTTCTCCGCCAGCTGCTGGCGCCGCCGGCCCTCGAAGCTGAAAGGCTTGGTCACCACGGCGACGGTCAGCGCGCCGATCTCCGACGCCAGCGAGGCGATGATGGGCGCCGCGCCGGTACCGGTGCCGCCACCCAGACCGGCGGTGATGAACACCATGTCCGAGCCGTCGAGCATGGCGAGAATCTGCTCGGTGTCTTCGAGGGCGGCCTTCCGACCCACCTCCGGGTCCGAGCCCGCGCCGAGACCCTTGGTCAGCAGCTGACCGATCTGCAGCTTGGTCGGCGCCTCGCACTTGTTGAGCGCCTGGAGATCGGTGTTGGCGGCGATGAACTCGATGCCGCCGAGCTCCGAGGCGATCATGCGGTTGACCGCGTTGCCGCCGCCGCCGCCGACGCCGATGACCTGGATGCGCGCCGGGACCACCGAGCTGCGAGAGCTCTCCCTGGGAGGCGCAGGTGCGACTTCCGGCTCTTCCTGTTCGTCGAAAAGGATCATGACTTCCCCCTTCTGGGTTGGTTCCTGGCAATTCCGTCGGTATTGGATTTCATGCGGTCTCGGGCGCCCTGCGGGTCATAGCTCATAGCAGGTCCTCGAACATCCCGCGCAGGCTGCCCATCATGCCGCGCATGCTGAAGGCGCCGCGACGGCGCTTGCGGGTCCTCTGGTTCTGCTCGGCGGTGAGCCCCCAGCGCAGCAGGCCCGAGGCCGTACACCAGCTGGGGCTGTTGATCACGTCGACCAGGCCGCCGAGCCCGCGCGGCAGACCGTATCGCACGCTGCAGTTGAAGATCTGCTCCGCCATCTCGAGGAGACCGTCCATCTTGGCACCGCCGCCGGTGAGCACCAGGCCGCCGCGCGGCGCTTCCTCGAAGCCGTGGCGCGCCAGGTCTTCTTGCAGCAGCGTGAAGAGCTCCTCGGCACGCGGCTGGAGGATGTCGCACAGCTCGCGCCGCGGCACCACCCGGGTCGAGCCGCCGGCGACGGTGGGCACCGAGATCCCTTCGTCGTCGCTCACCATGTGCGCCAGGCAGCAGCCTTCCTTGACCTTGAGGCGCTCCGCCTCGGCGAAGGGGGTGCGGAGCACCATCGCCAGGTCGTTGGTGAAGTGACCGGCAGCCACCGGCAGGACACCGCTGTGCTGCACCTCGCCGTCGGCGAAGAGCGAGTACTCGGTGGTCCCCGAGCCGATGTCGACGAGCAGCACACCGAGCTCGCGCTCGTCGTCGGTGAGCACCGCCTCGGCGGTGGCGAGAGGCTCGAAGACCATCTCGACGACCTCGATGCCGGCGCGGTTGACACAGGTCAGAAGCGTCTTCGACCGCGTCACGTTGCCGGTGACCAGGTGAAGCATGACCTCGAGGCGGCTGCCGAGCATGCCCAGGGGCTCGGAGATGCCGCCCTGCTCGTCGACCAGGAACTCCTGCGGAATCGCGTGCAGGATCTCGCGGTCCGACGGCAGCGCGGCGCTCTGCGCCGCGTCGAGGACCCGCTGGATGTCCTCGCGGGTGATCTCGCGGTCCTTGCGCTTGACCGACACCATGCCGCGGCAGTTGATGCTGCGGATGTCGGCACCGGCGACGCCGACGTAGGCGCGAGAGATCTCGACGCCCGCCATGACCTCGGCTTCCTCGCTGGCCTGCTTGAGCGCGTCCACCGTGACCTCGACATTGACGATGTTGCCCTTCCGCGTACCGCGGTTGGGGGCCTCGCCCTTGCCGACCACCTCGATGTCCCCGCCCTCGCCGCCGAGGCCGATGAGCACGCCGATCTTCGACGAGCCGATGTCGATTCCTACCAGGTAATTCTGCGGTTTGGCCATTCGCCTCACCCTCTGCTCGGAGCCGTGCGGGAAGCGCTGGCGCTTTCCTCGGGCTCGGGTTGCAAAACGATCTTCCTCGAGAAGCGCAGATCCACGGACCTCAAGCGCTCAAAATGTGCCCGCACGTCGGGCAGCAAACGTTCAAACGACGCGATCTCGTCGGCGGCGCCGCTGGCCCGCACCACCAGCGGGTAGGGCAGACCGTCGACGTGGAGACGGAAATCATCGTCGCCCAGGACCTCGACCGCGGTGAGCCTGCCCACGGCCGCCGACGGGGCCGTGCGCACTTGCTCGGCGACGCCCAGAGCGCGACGGACGTCGGCCTTCGAATCGCAGGCGCCACCGAGCAGCAGCAGGTCGCCGCCGGTGGTGGCCCCGTCCCCCCGGTCCTCGGCGATGGGCCGGCCGTCGGCGTCCACCAGCAAGCGGCGCCCCTCGCGCTCGAGCACCGCCACCGGCCGGCGGACGACGACCTCGACCTCGAGGGCGTCGGGCAGCCGCTTCCGGATCGCCACGCCGGCGACCCAAGGGTGGCTCTCGATCCGCGTTTCGACCTCGGACAGCGAGAGCAACAGCAGGCTCTTGCCCTCGAGGGGCGCCAGCTGGGCCTCGATCCACGACTGCGGTACCTCCGGCGCGGTGCGGACGTCCAAGGTGCGGAAGGAGAGCTGCGGCGCCGTGAACAGCCAGACGACCAGCGCCAGCGGCATCCCCACCGCGGCGACCAGGAGCGAGAACGCACGCAGCACGCCCAACAGGCGGCGCTGGCGGCGTTGTCCCGGGGCCACCCGGCGGCGCCGGAAGCGCGGTACCAGCCGCTCGTCGAAAGAGGAGGGACCGGGCACGCGGTGCGGGTGCCCCGGGGTACCCGGGCGCAGTGGCCGCTCGACCGTCACCGGCTCCGCCGTGGTGCGATCCGACGCCGCGGCGTCGCGCTCGGTGGGGCGCAGGAGCGCGGTGCTCATGAGCCTTCCTCCACCAGCAGCTGACCCAAGCGATAGACGTCGCCGGCACCGAGGGTGATCACCATGTCGCCCTCGGCGATGCCTTCGGAGAGCTGCTCCGGGGCGTCGCGCCAGTCGCGGCAGTACCGCACCTGACGGTGACCGCTGGCGCGGGCGGCGTCGACCACCAGCTCGCCGGTGACCCCCTCGACGGGGGCCTCGCGGGAACCGTAGACGTCGGTGACCAGCGCCCGGTCGGCGGCCAGGAGGGCGCGGCCGAAGTCCTCCGCCAGCGCTTCCGTGCGGCTGTAGAGGTGGGGCTGGAAGACCGCGTGGACGCGACCGCCGCCGACCACCTGGCGCGCCGCGCGAAGCGCTGCGGCGACCTCCGTCGGGTGGTGGGCGTAGTCGTCGACGACCGCCGCGCCATGCCAGCTGCCGAGGTTCTCGAAACGCCGGTGGACGCCGCCGAAGGAGGCCAGCGCGTCGCCGATGGCTTCGAAGCCCAGGTCGAGGGTGCGCCCGACGGCCACCGCGGCGAGGGCGTTGACCACGTTGTGGGTGCCGGGCATCGGGATCTCGAGGGTGCCGAGGACGCCCTCGCCGGCGGCGGTGACCTTGAAGCGGCTACCCCACGGGCGCGCCTCGACTTCCGAGGCGGAAAGGTCCGCCTGCGGCGAGAGACCGTAGGTCAGGAGACGACGATCCGCCAGCCGCGGCAGGATCAGCTGGATGTTGGGGTCGTCGAGACACACCACCACGCGGCCGAAGAAGGGCACCCGGCGAGCGAAGGCGACGAAGGCGCTCTGGATCTCCGCGAGGTCGCCGTAGGTGTCGAGGTGGTCCTCGTCGATGGACGTGATCACCGCGATGATCGGCGCCAGGTGGAGAAAGCTGCGGTCGAACTCGTCGGCCTCGACCACCATCAGCTCGCTGGCCCCCAGGCGGGCCCCGGTGCCGCTGACCCGCAGCCGGCCGCCGACGATCACCGTCGGGTCGAGACCGGTTTCGGTGAGCACGGTGCCGATGAGCGAGGTGGTCGTGGTCTTGCCGTGGGTACCCGCCACCGCCACCCCGTACTTGAGCCGCATCAGCTCGGCCAGCATCTCGGCGCGACCGACGACGGTGATGCCCTGGCGCCGCGCCGCCACCAGCTCGACGTTGTCCGCCGGGATCGCCGACGAGATCACCACCAGGTCGGCACCCTCGACGTTCTCCGCCGCGTGTCCCCGGTGGATCTCGACGCCGAGCCCCGCCAGCCGCTCGGTGGTCTCGCTGAGCGAGCGGTCCGAGCCGGTGACCGTGAAGTCGAATTGCTGGAGCAGGACCTCCGCGATCCCCGACATGCCGGCGCCGCCGATGCCCACGAAGTGCACCCGCGACAGACCGGTGAAGCGCTGGAACATCATGCCGCCACCCCCTTGGCGAGGGCTTCGACCCGATCGGCGATGACGGCGGCGGCGCCCGGGTGCGCCAGGTCCCGGGCCGCACGTCCCATGGCGGCGAGCCGCGGACCGGCAGCGAGGAGCTCTTCGAGAGCCGCCGCCAGCTTGGCCGCGTCCGCCTCGGCGCCATCGACCACCTTCGCCGCGCCGGCCTCTTCGAGGGTGCGCGCGTTGTCGAGCTGGTGCGCCAGCGCCGCCGCCAGCGGCACGAGGAGCGAGGGGCGGCCGGCGGCGCAGATCTCCGCCAGCGTCAGGGCGCCGGCCCGCGACACCAGCAGGTGACTGCGCTCCATGGCGCCGGCGACGTCGTCGAGGAAGGGGACCACGTGGATCCGCGGCCGGGTCGCCTCGGGCAGCGCCTCCAGGGCTCGGCGGTACGCCTCCGCGGTCTCCTGGTCGCGGCCGGCCCCGCTCTGGTGCAGTACCTCGACGGCACCCACCGCGGCGGCCGCCCGGGCCACCGCTTCGGGCATCAGGCGGTTGATCTGCTGGGCGCCCTGACTGCCGCCGAGCACCAGCACTCGCGTTCCTCGGGGCATCTCGGGCAAGGGCTCGACGGCGAAGAAGCTCGGGCGCACCGGCGCACCGGTCAC
The DNA here is from genome assembly GCA_020439725.1 of Acidobacteriota bacterium. Taxonomy (GTDB): domain Bacteria; phylum Acidobacteriota; class Thermoanaerobaculia; order Multivoradales; family JAHZIX01; genus JAGQSE01. Next base: position 1,387 of record JAGQSE010000027.1, on the reverse strand, counting down.
CCGCGCCGGGCAGCGCAGCTCCGCCACCGTCGCCGGGTAGGTCACCGCGGCCTCCTGGCAGAAGCGCGACAGCCAACGGTTGGCGACACCGGTGTGGGCGTTGGGCTCGAGCAACAACACCGGGCGCCCGGCGAGCCGCGCGCCGAGGACCGCGGGGGCCGAGACATAGCCGCCGGTGCCGAGCACCGCGTCGACACCGAGCCGGCGGCACAGCGAGCGGGCGCGCACCGCCGAAGTCGCCAGCGTCCCCAACGCCAGCAGCTTGCCGCCGGTGCCGCGACCGACCAGCGGTCGCGCGGCGACGGCGTGGAACGGCAGGCCGTGGCGTGCCACCAGCTGCGCCTCGAGACCGTGGGCGGATCCGGCGAAGCTCACCTGGTGCCCCCTCTTGACCAGCTCGTCCGCCACCGCCAAGGCGGGGAAGACGTGCCCGCCGGTGCCGCCGCCGGTGAGCAGCACGTGGAGGACGGGCGGGGTGGTGGTGTGGGCCATCGCATCAGCCATGCTGGGACACGTTGAGCAGGATGCCGCAGGCCGCCAGGGTCGAGACCAGCGACGAGCCGCCGTAGGAGATGAAGGGCAGCGGAATGCCCTTGGTCGGGAGCAGCGCCAGCGACACGCTGACGTGAAACAGCGCCTGGGTCGCGATCAGCGCCGTGATCCCCCACGCGAGGTAGGAACCGAAGCGGTCGGGAGCCTCGAGCCCGGCGCGGACGCCGCGCCAGACGAAGACGCCGAAGGCCGCCAAGAGCCCGAGTCCGCCGACCATCCCGAGCTCCTCGCAGACGATGGCGTAGACGAAGTCCGAGTGGGGGTGCGGCAGGTAGTAGAGCTTTTGCAGGCTGCCGCCGAGACCGAGGCCGGTGATGCCACCGGAACCGACCGCGATGAGCGACTGCAGGACCTGGAAACCGCTGCCCAGGGCGTCCGCCTCGGGATCGAGGAAGGCCGTCAGCCGGCGCGCGCGATAGGGCGCCGACACCACCAGGAAGTAGATCACCGGCAGCCCCGCCAGGACGACGCCGAGGACGTAGCGCCAGGCGAGACCGGCGAGGAAGAGCAGGACCGCAGCGGTGGTCAGCAGCAGGACCGCGGTGCCGAGATCGGGCTCGAGCAGGATCAGCCCCGCCATGGCACCGACGATCGCCGCGGTGGGCAGCAGGAAGTGCGCCTGGTTGACCTCGCCCCATTTGCGCTCGATCTGGTAGGCGAGGAACGGCAACAGGGCGAGCTTGGCGAGCTCCGACGGCTGGATCGAAAGCCCACCGACGAAGAACCAGCGCCGCGCCGCGTTCAGCGTCGGCGAGAAGAGCACCAGCACCAACAGAACGAAGATCCCGCCCAGGAGCAGGTAGATGGCCCGCGGCCGGCGCAGCTGCTGGTAGTC
>JAGQSE010000544.1 GCA_020439725.1 Acidobacteriota bacterium | reverse complement strand
GGGAGGAGTAGGCGGTAGAAACACCGGGTGGATCCCCGCCTGCCTGGGGATGACGGAGTGAGGTGAAGGACCCAGGGCGGCCACGCGGGGCCGCCCCTACGCGCCACCCGCCCTGTCTCTTCCTTTCTTCCTTGTCTCGCGCCGGCCCTGCCTGGATCAGGCCTCGAGCTCCGTCAGCTCTTCCTCGACGCCTTCCCATTCGCCCATCAGGGCCTCGATGCGCTCGGAGAGGGTCTTTTGCTCGCGTTCGAGCTTCTGGACTTCCTTGTGCGGGGTGCGGTCGAAGTAGGTGGGGTCGCAGAACAGCTCGTTGATGGCGTTGACCCGGGACTCGGCGGTTTCTAGCTCGGTGGTCAGCTCTTCGCGGCGCTTCTCGAGGCTGCGGACGCGCTTCTTGCGCTGGTTGGCATCGGCGGGAGCTCCGCCGTCGGTACGGCCGCCGCGGTCCTTCTTCTTGTCGCGCTTGGCGCGCAGCACCACGGCGTCGGCGTCGAGGTGGTCGTCGCCGCACTTCTCGAGGTATTCCTCGTAGGAGCCCTTGTAGTCGTTGATCCCTGCGGGTGAGATCTCGAGCACGCGGCTCGCCAGCTGCGACACGAACCAGCGGTCGTGGGAGACGAAGATCAGCGTGCCGTCGTAGGCCTTGAGCCCTTCGACGAGCGCTTCGATGGCCTCGAGGTCGAGGTGGTTGGTGGGCTCGTCGAGGACCAGCACGTTGGGGCGCTCGACCGCCAGCCGCGCGAAGATCAACCGCGCCGCCTCGCCGCCGGACAGCGACTTGAGGCTCTTGTCCGCTTCGTCGCCGGAGAACAGCACCATGCCCAGCTGTGCGCGCACGAAACCGATGGTCTCGGTGGGGCAGGTGTCCCACAGCCAGGCCTGGACCGACTGGTCGCTGTCGCCGAGGGTCTCGTGGTGGTCCTGCGCGAAGTAGCCCGGGTGGGTCTCGTAGCCCCACTCGACGGTGCCGGCGTCGGCCTGGACGACCCCCATCAGGATTTTGAGCAGCGTCGACTTGCCGATGCCGTTGGGACCGAGGATCGCCATGCGGTCGCCCCGGTCGACCTCGAGGGACACTCCGTCGAGGACCCGGCGCGGGCCATAGCTTTTGCCGACGCCTTTGACCTCGAGCACCTGCTTGCCGCTCGGGCGCACCTGGCGCAGCTTGAAGGTCGGGTAGCGACGCGAGCTCTGGGGGAGGGGCTCGATCTCGATGCGCTCGATCTGTTTGAGCTTGCTCTGCGCCTGCCGCGCCTTCGTCGCCTTGGCCTTGAACCGGTCGACGAAGTTTTGCATCTCGGCGATCTTCTTCTCCTGCCGGGCGATCTCCGACTCCTTGCGCCGGCGCTCCTCGTGCTTGGCCTCCTCGAAGAAGCTGTAGTTGCCCGGGTAGAGCGTGAGCGTCTCGTAGTCGACGTCGACGATGTGCGTGCAGACGTTGTCGAGGAAACGGTGGTCGTGAGAGATCAGCACGGCGGTGCCGGGGAAGTCGACCAGGAACTTCTCGAGCCAGCGGATCGACAGGATGTCGAGGTGGTTGGTGGGCTCGTCGAGGAGCAGGACGTCGGGGTCCGCGGCGAGCACCTGGGCGAGCAGGACGCGCAGCTTGAAACCGCCGGAGAGCGTCGACAGGGGCTTGCGGTGGGACTCGGTGGGGATTCCGAGGCCTTCGAGAATCTCACCGGCACGGGCTTCGAGGGTGTAGCCGTCGTGGCGCAGGATCAGGTCCTCGAGCTCGGCGTAGCGGTCGGCGTCGAAGCTCTCGGCGGCCTTCTCGAGGAGCTTCTCCTTCTCGACCATGGCCTCCCAGACGTCGCGCCGGCCCATCATCGCGACCTCGAGGATCTCCTGGTGCTCGTGGGCGAAGTGGTCCTGGCGGAGGACACCGAGGCGGATGCGCTTGGGCATCGAGAGGGTGCCTTCGCTCGGCTGCTCCTCGCCCGTCAGGACCTTGAGAAACGTCGACTTGCCCGAGCCGTTGGCCCCCACCAGGCCGTAGCGGTTCCCGGGATTGAACTGGATCGACACCCCGGAGAAGAGGGTCTGGTGGCCGAAGCTCTTGGCGAGGTTGGAAACTGCGATCATAGGGCGCTCGAGAATAGCAGGCGGGCAGAAGCGCTCGCCGGCCGAACAGGGTACGAATTTTGCTTCCTTGAATCAAGATGTACCTGTCGGCGCTCGGCCGGCAGCGCCGACGATTCCCGATCATGAGCCCCAAGCCGAACCCCAAAGCACCGCGCACCGTCCCTGTTACCACCTGGCTCTACCGCCACCGGGGAAAGTTCCTCCTCGGTCTTCTCGTTTTCCTGGTGGCGGTCTTGGCGGCGCTGTGGCCGTTCTGGCGCCGCATCGACCACCTGGACTCGCGGGTCCTGCACCAGCCCTCGCGGCTCTTCGGCCGGTCCCAGGTGCTCGAGGTCGGCGGCGCCGGCAGTGCCGATGGCCTCGAGACCGTGCTGCACTCCCTCGGCTACCGCGAGTCCGCCTCCTCGGACGGTCTCGGCGTCGGCGAATTTCACCGCAAGGGCGATGCGCTGGCGGTGCGCCTGCGGGCGTTCTGGACCCCCGAGGGCCGTCAGGCCCCGACCCCCCTCGAGGTGCGCTACCGGGGCGACCACGTCCAGGGCCTCCGCTGGCAGGGGCAGGACGTGCGGCGTGCACTCCTCGAACCGCCCCTCCTCGCGTCCTTCTACGGCCCTCAGCTCGAGGAACGTCGGCCGGTCCACCTGGAGGAAGTCCCCGACGTGCTGGTGCGCTCGATCCTGGCGGTGGAGGACGACGGCTTCTTCCATCATGCGGGGCTCTCGGTGTCCGGCATCCTGCGCGCTCTCTGGGTCAACCTGGCCGGCGGCGAGGTCCGCCAGGGGGGCAGCACGCTCACCCAGCAGCTGGTCAAGAACCTCTT
>JAGQSE010000543.1 GCA_020439725.1 Acidobacteriota bacterium | reverse complement strand
TGCCCCGGGCGAGCGAGGACGTCAACCACAACGACCTGTGGCTGCGGTTCCCCGACGCGGAGATCTGGCCCGACACGAAGAGCGGGGGCTTGCGAATCCTCGGCGGTGCCGAGGCGCGTCTGCTCATCAGCAGCCCGACCCCTCTCACCCGCCTCGCGATCCATCTCGAGCCGCCGGCGACGCCGGAGATCGAGGTGCGGGGCGCCGAGGTCGGCGGGTTGGCATTCCGGCCCGACGGCGGAGTCTCCGCCGTCCTAGAGCTCGATCAGGAGCCGATCCGCCACGCCATGTGGTGGACCCGCGAGCCGCAGTTTCTCTACATGCTTCGCCTGCGGCTGCCGGATGCCCCGGCCCGCCCGGTCCCCTTCAGCCTGCGCCGGCTCTGAGCCGCCGTTCGCCCCCCCGTTTTCGGAGATCGTCGTGACCGACTCGCCCATCACCCAGAGCTGGATCCCCGAGCTGCGCCGCCGCCTCGCTTCGCCGCCCCCCCGACGCCTGGCCGCCGGCGGCGGGCGCGCCGCCGCGGTGCTCGTGCCGCTCTACGTCGAAGCCGGCGCCCTGTGGGTGCTGCTCACCCATCGCTCGGCGTCGCTGACCAAGCACCGCGGGCAGATAGCCTTCCCCGGCGGCACCCTCGAGGCCGGCGAGAGCCACTGGCAGGCGGCGCTCCGCGAGACCCAGGAGGAGGTCGGTCTCGAGCCCGGGAGGGTGCTCGATCTCGGCCAGCTCGACGAGCTCGAGTCGACCACGGGGTTCCGCGTCCTGCCCTGCGTCGGCGGCCTGCCGGCGGGCTTCGAGCTGCGCATCAACCCTGACGAGATCGCCGACACGTTCCGCGTACCCTTGAGCGCCCTTGCCAACCCGCGGATGATCGAGGACCGTACGGTGAAGCTCGACGGCACGTCGCGAGTGATCCGCGTCTACCACGTCGGGACCCGTCAGATCTGGGGGGTCACCGCGCGCATCCTGCAGAATCTCCTCGAGCGGCTGGGTCTCGAGGCGGTCGAGCCCTGATCCGCCGCCCGGCCTCGACAGCGCACCGGGCCGCGGCGCGACGTGGGCTATCGTCCAGGCCATGACCAGCCACTCGGTTCCCGCCCTTCGCGTCCGCCGGATCAACGACGCCGCGCTTCGTCCCGACGGCGCCTACGTCCTCTACTGGATGATCGCCAGCCGGCGCCTCGACTGGAACTTCAGCCTCCAGCGGGCGGTGGACCACGCGCGGGAGCTAGGCAAGCCGCTGGTGATCCTCGAAGCGCTGCGCATCGGCTATCCCTGGGCCAGCGACCGGCTGCACCGCTTCGTCCTCGACGGCATGGCCGAGCACCGGGCCCGCCTCGAGGGGTCGCAAGTGCTCTACCACCCGTACGTCGAGCCCGAGGCCGGTGCCGGGAGCGGTCTCCTCGAGACTCTGGCGGCGCGTGCGGCGGTGGTGGTCACCGACGACTATCCGGCTTTCTTCCTGCCGCGCATGGTCGCGGCCGCCGGCAAGAAGCTCGGGGTCCGCCTCGAGGCCGTCGATGGCAACGGGCTCCTGCCCATGGCCAGCGCCGATCGGACCTTCGCCCGCGCCTTCGACTTCCGCCGGCATCTGCAGCGGGAGCTGCCCAAGCATCTGGGCGACCTGCCCAAGGCGCACCCGCTGCTCGGTCACTCCCTCGAACGCCTCGGGTCGCTGCCGAAGGAGGTGCTCGAACGGTGGCCGGCGGCCGACGCCGAGCTCCTCGCTGGATCGCCGGCGAGGCTCGCCGAGCTCCCCATCGACCACTCGGTGCCCGTGGTCGACGGCACTCGCGGCGGCGCCAAGGCCGCCGGCGCGGTCCTCGAGCGCTTTCTCGAGGAGCGTCTCGAGCGCTATGGCGACGGGCGCAACCACCCCGACGAAGACGCCGCCAGCGAGCTCTCGCCCTATCTCCACTTCGGTCACCTGGCGGCCCACGAGGTGTTCACGGCGGTGCTCGAGCGCGAGGGTTGGACACCGGAGAAGATCCACGGTGGCACCGGCGGCGCCCGCAGCGGCTGGTGGGGGGCGTCGGAGGCCGCCGAGTCCTTCCTCGACGAGCTCATCACCTGGCGCGAGGTGGGGTTCAACATGTGCTCGCGGGAGCCGGGCTACGACCGCTACGAGTCCCTCCCGGAGTGGGCGCAGGAGACACTGGCGGAGCACGCCGGCGACCCCCGGCCGGAGGTCTACTCCCTCGACGAGTTCGATCGCGCCGCGACCCACGACGAGGTGTGGAACGCCGCCCAGCGCCAGCTCCGCGGCGAGGGCAAGATCCACAACTACCTGCGGATGGTGTGGGGCAAGAAGATCCTCCACTGGTCGGCGAGCCCGCGCGAAGCCCTGGACATCATGATCGAGCTCAACAACCGCTACGCCCTCGACGGGCGCGACCCCAACTCCTACAGCGGCATCTTCTGGGTGCTCGGCCGCTACGACCGGGCGTGGGGGCCCGAGCGCGAGGTCTTTGGCAAGATCCGCTACATGAGCTGTGACAACACGCGGCGCAAGCTCCACATGGAGCGCTATCTCGAGCGCTACGGTCCGCAGGCCAGCCTGTTCTAGCGGCTTTCTTTTCGAGGACCGGGGAGCTCAGCGCGGCAGCGGGCCGAGGATCTCGCCATCCTCGTCGAGCTTCGGGTAGGGCAGGCCGCGGCGCCGGCAGATGTCTGCTTCGCGGGGGTAAGCCCATTCGAAGAGCGTCCGGCGATAGGTCTCAGGGTCGAGGCGCACGTGGTCGTAGAACCCGGCCGCTTTCCGTTGCCGCTCCGCCTCGAAGAGGATCAGCGCCGCCGCCACCGACACGTTGAGGCTCGTCACCATCCCGACCATCGGGATGATGACCTCGCCGTCGGCGACCTCGAGGGCCTCGGGAGTGACGCCGTCCTTCTCCTGGCCGAGGAGGATCGCCGTCGGCCTCGTGTAGTCGATGTCGCGGAAGTCGCGGGCCCGCTCGGAGAGGTGAGCGGCGAGGATCTGGAAGCCCCGGTCGTGGAGCGCACGGGCGCCGGCGACGATGTCGACGTGGGGGCGAAGCTGCATCCAGCGGAGGCTCCCGGCGCTCGACATGCGGCGTCTCGAGGGCATGCGGCCGTGGAGCAGCACCGCGTGGGCCTCGAGGCAACCGACCGCGTCGCAGCTGCGCAGCACGGCGGCGAAGTTGTGCCCCTTGTGGACGTGCTCCATGAGCACGGTGAGGTCCGGCTGGCGGCGGTCGAGGATCTCGCGCAGGCGCTGGAAGCGTTCCGGTGTCATGACGGGGGATGGGCGGCGGAGCGGCGACCGGGAGCCGCCCCGCCGGGGTAGGAGATCAGGCCTGGGCGGCGCGCCAGACGTCGACGCAGCCCTTGTAGTTGGCGGCGATCTCGTCGACGGCGCTCTGCTCCTGGGAGCGATCGGCGAGGAAGCGCTTGACCGCGTCGCTGAAGTTGGTGCGGCCCACCGCGAAGCCGATGAAGCCCGGTACCGGCGCCGCCACCCGCAGCCACTTGTGGACCTGTTCCTTGTCCGAGCCGCGACCCAGCAGGATGCAGCCGACCGCGCCACGGTGCTCACCCCGCCGCGCCGCCGCCGCCACCATCTCGGCCTGCTCGCGCGTCTCGAGACCCTCGATCTTCCAGATGTCGGGCTCGACGCCGAAGTCCTGGAGCTCGTGGATGGCCTCGACCATGCGCCGCGGCCGGACCTCGTGGTCGTAGCGCTCGCCCATGGCCACCTCTTCGTCGGTGACCGCCGGCACGAGGAGCTCGAACATCATCGTGTGGTCCTCGGTGGCGTGGATGTAGTCGGACAGCTCCTTGAGCCGTGTCGCCTGCTCGCGGTTGGCGAGGGCGTCGTCGGCGGGGTGGTAGCGCACCAGGCATTTGACGATCTCGGGCCGGATGAAGCGCAGGTGGTCCTGCCAGCGCGCGCCGTACTCGAAGTCGAAGACCGCCTGGCCGGTCTTCTCGACACACACCGAGCGGCAGATTCCCTTGGTCTCGGCGTCGACCAGCACCTGGTTGCCATACTCGGCATCGACCAGCACGCCGACCTCGTCCTTGGGCACGCCCATGTCGATGGCCTTCAAGAGACCGCGGTAGATCAGCATCTTGGCCTCGGCGATGGCGCTCCGCTGATCGGTCGTGGCGTCGACCACGGGCTCGCCGGAGATCTGGAAGAACTTCTTGCGGAAGCTGCCGCGATGGTCGAAGGGTTGGACGAACAAAGGCCTGTCGTAGCCGATCCGTTTCATGGGGAGATCCTCCGGAGACGAGAGCTTGGAGTAGGGACGAACCCGCGCAGGGAGCCTAGATTTTACGCGGGCGCTCCACGGGGCCGCAACCCTGGTGGGGACCGCTGGATCTGTCAGCGCCAGCTGGACCGACCCGGAAATCTAACTTGTAGGAGTCAGAGCGAGGTCGCGGGTTCTTCGAGGACGGCTTCGAATTCGGCCAGTGGCGCGTCGAAATCGTCGGCGACCCAGATCTGGCCCTCGTCCATGCCGAGGATGCGAACCTGGGTCGAGATCTCGACCGGCGTCAATCGCACGAGGGGAACGCCGCCGCGGGCAAGGATGATCTCGTGGCCTGCGACGGCGTCATCGACGAGCTCTGCGAGGTGTCCTTCCGCGTCGTTGAGGTTGATCTCTCGCATAGGAAAATCCTACCCTGGATCCTCCGATTCATCGAATTCGATCGCGTTTCCGCCCGGAACCGGACCCGTTCAAGCCGGTGTCGCCGGCACCCGGAGGATCTTCTCGAGGGCGGGGGCGGCGGCCTCGGCGTCGCGCTCGCCGATGGTCATCAAGCGCTCGAGGTAGTGCGGGTCGAACATCAGGAGGCTCAGGAAGTCGGGGCTCGAGGTCTCGCGGGTGCCGAGGCTCCGGGTCAGGAAACGGAAGGTGGTGGGGAGCTCGGGCTCGTACTCGCCGGCCAGCCGGCCCAGGTCCTCGGACGGACGGAGCACTTGCGCCTCGATGGGCCGGAAGTCGCCTCGGAGCGTCTCGGGGACGCGTTCGAGGAGCTCGTTCATCTTCTGCAGCCGCGCGACGTCCTGGTCCACCAGGTCGAGAAAGACCGAGTTCAGGAGCTTGCCGAGGATCTGTGCCGGCGGCGGATAGCCCCGGATCGTCGGCCGGTCCGCTTCGGCGTGGTCGCGCTCGTACCGCGTCGAGATGACCAGCACCCGGGAAGCCCCCAGGTGGATCGAGGGCGACAGGGGCGCCGAGAGGCGGATGCCGCCGTCGCCGTGCCAGCTGCCGGCGAGGCGGACGGCGGGGAAGAGCAGCGGCAGCGCTGCCGACGCCAGGACGTGCTGAATCGTCAGCCGAGCCTGGCGGCTGCGCCGGTTGGGGCGCTCCCAGGTGCGGATGTCGCGGCCCTCTACCCAGGTGATGGTCTGGCCGGTGGCGTAGTCGATGGTCGTCAGGGCCACGGCCCCGAGGCGACCCGCCTCGAGGTTGCGCTGGATCCCGATGATCTCGCCATCGACGGTCGGCAGCACCTTCTGCAGCGTCTCCCGCAGGGGCTCGGTGTCGACCAGGCCTCGGACCTCCGGCGCCTTGGCCGATCCACCCGAGGTCAGACGGGCCACCCAGCGCGCGAAGTTGCCGCTCAGCGCCACCGTGTCGACGCGGAAGACCCGCTCGATCGACAACCCCCGCCAGATCTCTTCGAGGTCGGTCACCGCCGCGGCCAGGGTTCCCGGGTGCTGCGCCAGGAAGACCGCGTTGATGGCGCCGGCGGAGACGCCGGTGATGATCGGGAAGCGGGTGTTCGGGAAGCGCCGCGCGAGGCCGCGCAACACCCCCACCTGATAGGCGGCGCGGGCGCCGCCGCCGGTCAGCACGATGCCGAGCTCGGAACGCGGTGCAGCCCCGTCGTCCTCGGTCGTGGTGACGCGCGGTGGCGCCTGGCGCTGGGTCTGCTCGGTCATCGAATCGTCCGGATCCCGGCCCCAGGCGAGCGCTCTGGGACCCCCTGGCGATTGTCCCCGACGCCGGCGCTCCGATCAAGCACGCAGGCGCCACGGGCGATTCCGGGTGATGCACCGTCCTGGGCTGGTCTTGGGGCGCGTTTCAAGGTATTCTGCGGTGCGCATAACGCTAGAGCCTTCGAGGAGGAACCTTGGCCACGGTGACGGCACAGGTCGCGGAAGCGTTCAAAGAGGGGATCATCGCGTGTCGGGCCGAGCGCTGGCGCGACGGTTACGCGCTGCTGTCCCAGGTCTCCCGCGAAACGGCCCCCGAGACGACGCTGCCGTCGGTCTTCTATTCCTACCTGGGGCTGTCGATGGCGCATTGCGAGGGTCGTCGGGAAGAAGCCTTGAACCTTTGCCGGTACGCCCTGCGGCTCGATCTCGAAGAAGCCGAGAACCACCTCAACCTGGCGCGGATCTACCTGATGCTCCGGCGCCGCAAATCGAGCCTCCGAGCCCTGCGCAACGGCCTCCGTCTGAGCCCGTACCACCGTCGCCTCCGCGAGCTCGAACGCCAGCTGGGCATCCGCAGGCCGCCGGTTCTACCCTTCCTGTCCCGAGCGAACCCGCTCAATCATCTCCTCGGCCTCGCTCGCGCCCGCTTCCAGGAGTGGCTCACCGCCCGTCGCGAGCAGCGCCTCGAGGAGCAGGCCCTCGAGCTCCTCGAGTAGCGTCTCGATCCTCCGCCGCCGGGGCCGATGGCGGTGAAGCAAGCGACAGAGCCGGTTCGGCACATCGCGAGGTCACTCCGCGACAGGGGGCACGCTCGCACCGTTGAATCGACGATCTTTCGTTGACCGGTACTTCTGGGCATGCTAATTTGAAAGGAAACCCTGTTCAGCCTCAGGCGGGGAGTCCCTGCCAGCCGGTCGCAAAGGCGGCCGAGGAAGCGTGCTCGGAGCTCCCGTCGAGAGGCAAGGAGGCGAGACGATGTCCATCGAGGCGGTCGGCGCGTTGTGTTTCGGCCTGGTGATCGGCTGGGTCACCTACCGCACGTTGCGGCGCAGCGGAGAGACGGTCGCGCTGTCGAACATCGCGACGGTCATCGGCGCCGTCGGAGGCGCGGCGGTGACCGGATTGTTCAACTCGCAGGAGCTGTTCGCCTGGTACAGCATCGGTCTGGCGGGGGGGTTCTTCCTCTACCTGCTGTTGGCCGCCACGGTGCTCAAGGACGTCCCGTGGCTCGGCGACGGTAATTGAGGGGCGTCTCGCCGCGGCGAGACGGAGACAACCATGGCCAAGCGTTCGTCCCCCGAGCTCCTGTCCCTCGCTGAAATCGGCCGCAGGACCGGCATCGCCTACGGCGCGCTGCGCAGGATCGTCGCTCGGTACCTCGACCAGCTTCCACACCAGGGCGAGGGGGCCCGTCGCCGCTACTACTTGGAAGCCTTGGCGGTGTTCGAGCGGTTGGCGCTCCTCGAGGGAGTGTCGCTGCCGAGGCTGGATCTCCTGCGGCGAGCCAAGGTGCTCCTCGAGCACGCGGCTGTCCATGGCGTCACCGGCAAGAAGTTCGAAGAGAAGTATCGAGCCCTCCGGCCTCACCTTGAGAGCCTCCCGAAAGCGACGCGCCGACAGATCGCCCGGCTGAAGGGCGACGAGAGCTTCGGGGTCGAGCTGTCGGCGCCGCCACCCCAGCCTTCCGGCGAGCGCGGGCCAGGTACCTTTCGAGGTCCGTCCGGCGGTAAGGGCTCTCGGCCCGGTGGAGCTTCGAGACGCAAGACGCCGCTGGGACCGGGCGGTCCCGGCAAGCGCCGCAAGGTCGCTGGGAGCCAGGAGAAGACGCGCGGAGCCGACCGCCCGGAGACCCGAGGGAACGAGGCGCCCCGGGGGGCTCCCCGCTATGCCAACGCGGTGCTGCTCGACGGGGGCGACGGGCCGGCGCCAAGTCCCTCGCGATCTCTGGCCTCGGAGCAGGAGCTGCGGCTGCGGCTCGACATCGGGCCGTGGTCGGCGGCCAGCCAGGTCCGCGACCCGGTGGCCATCGACACGCAGCTGCCGAGGCGAGACCTGTGGCTCGATCTGCTGGTGACCAGCACCCATTTTGGGGTCCGCGCCGCCGGGTCCGGAGCCTATGGCCAGGTGGCGCGGGGACGGTTCTTCCTGCCGGCGGACGGCGGTGCGGCGACGACGCCGGAAGGGGAGCCGAGCCTCGACGTCTTTCTAAAGGCGCCTGTCGCTCCCGGTCGAGCCTTCGCACGGATCGCGTTCTTCTATCGCGGCGCGGTGGTCCAATCGCTCCGGCTCGAGGCCGACGTGGGCGTCGAACGGGGTGGTTTTCGCATCGTCGTGGACTACTCCGTGTCCCACAGCCTTGCCGACCTCGAGGCGATCCCGGAGCGGCCCAGGGTCAGCGTGGTCGTCAACGACAACGATGCCGCGACCCATCAGCTCGTCCTCCGGGGCGGTGTCTCCGGCGCGGAACGCCTCGAAGCCACCAGCGAGATCGAGGTGGCGGCGCTCGCCAGGCAGGTCGGTGAGCTGAGAGCGCGGCTCAGGGCGCTGGCTCCGACCAGGCGCAGGCGGACCCGGGATCTTCTCAAACGCGATCTCGAGGAGCTGGCGCCCCTCGGTTGGAAGCTCCACGCCGGATTATGGAAAAGCCTGCCCAGCCTGGCCCGGGAACCCGACAGCTTCATCCTCCACGTGGCGCGACCGAGCACCTCGAGCTTCACCTTCCCGTGGAGCCTGCTCTACGACATTCCTCTGGATCACGACAAGCTGATGCGCCGTGAGGTCAAGCTGTGCCCGGTGGTCGAGACGTGGCGAGGGGGTGGCCCGCTCATGGAGCCGGGGCAGCGCCGGTGTCCTGAGGAAGCGCGGATCTCCCACCGAGAGAACATCCTCTGCCCCTTCGGCTTCTGGGGCTATCGCTACGCCATCGAGCAGCTGTCGTCGGCCAAGAGCGTCGGTGTCGAGATCCCGGTTCCCGAAGACTTCAGGATGGTGGTCGGCAAGACCCGTAGGCTCCAGGATCGAAAGGCTCTAGAGGGGCACATCGCGGATCTCCGCGCCCTGCTCCAGCGGCGTTCCCCCCGAGCGGTCCTCGAGGAGGGCGAGGACAAGGCGACGCTGAGGACCCTCCTCGGCAGCGATTTGCCCCTGGTCTACTTCTACTGTCACGGCGACACCCTGGCGGGGGATCCGCACACCTATCTGGGGATCGGGAACAACGAGACCTTGGCGGCGGAGGACTTCGTCGGCTGGTTGGTGAGCTGGGACCGCCAGGAGCATCGCAAGGTGTGGGACCGGGTCCGGCCGCTGATCTTCATCAACGCCTGTCACTCCGTCGAGCTGCAGCCCGAGATGCTGCTGTCGTACCAGGACGCCTTCATCGGCGGCGCCGACGCCAGCGGCATCATCGGCACCGAGGTGCGCATCAACCCGGACCTGGCGCTGGAGTTCGCGGGGCGGTTCTTCGAGCTCTTTCTCGGCGAGCGCAAGACCGTCGACCAGGCTCTGCGGCAGGCCCGCTTCGACTTCCTCGCCGACGGCAACCTCTTCGGTCTGGTCTACACGCCCTATTGTTGGGCGGATTTGCAGCTGGCAGGACCGTAGCGACACCCGCCGCCCGGGTCCTGGCCCGGACCAGAAGACCGGCCCGGCGACGGCTTCGAAGAGCCGCCGCCGGGCGCCGGATTCCTACTCGCAGACGAACCCTCTCACCGCGGTACAGGAGAGGTCGTTCCAGCTTTCGTCGGCCTTGACGAGCTCGACACAGTTCTCGTCGGCACCGCCGCTGGGCTGCATGAAGCCCCAGTTGTTCCAGGTCACCGGGGAACCATCGGGCCACAGCCAGGTTCCCTCGTGACCTTCGTCGGTGGGTCCGATCCAGAAACCGCCCCCGGGGGTCGGGCCGGTGCGCAGCCAGTCGACCACCGCCAGGTTCTCGACGGGATCGGTGATCCGAGCCAGGTCGATGCCGGTGCCGAGGGCACGGCAGGCCTTGCGCGCGGCTTCCCGTTCGACCGGCGTGCCACACGAGAAGTACGTGTGACCGTCGACCGTGCCGGAGGTGCAGGAGCACACGTCGCCGTCGTCGACCAGGCTGTTGCCGTCGTTGTCGTCGCCGTCACAGATCTCGACGCCCGGCTCTCCCGCCTGGCCGGCCTCGACGTCGGCGGCTTCGAGCGCCAGCTCGAGGTTGCCGGTGACGACGAGGTCGAGGATGCAGGCTTCGAGAAGGACGGGGTCGGAGATACCGCTGGCGATGCACTGGCTCTGCGCCCAGGCGACGAGGTCCGGGTCGAAGTCGTCGATGTCGACCTGGGACAGCGGGTAGGTGCCGCCGTCCGCCGGAGCGTAGTCCAGGGGACCCAGGCCCGCGTCGTAGTCGAACAGCGACTCCGCCGCATCCCGGATGATCCAGCCCGCCGGATCGTCGTAGGCGAAGCAGCGGCTGGCGGGGCAGTCGTAGAGCTCGGCGAAGGACGGCGGGGAGGGCAGCGGCGAGCCGTCGCGGAGGACGAAGTCGTTGCTGCCGTCGCCGTCGTAGTCGCCCAGCAGGCCCTCGAGGGTGCCGGCGAGGGCGGCGTCCGCGTGGACCCGCACGCTCATCCACGAACCGATCGTCTTGATCCGGGCGTAGGACCCGGAGCTCGGCCAACGGACGGTGTAGGTGGCGGCGTCGCGTTCGATGGAGCCGCCGCCGGACAGCGGCAGAACGGTCCCGTCCGCGATGTCGACGGCCGTGCCGTCCACCATCACCGGTCCACCGCCCCCGGGGGGATCGGTGTAGAAGGCGACACGGTCCGTGCCGACCCGCAGCGCCGCCGCCCGGTTGTAGGAGACGTGGCCGTCGGTGCCGCTTTGCCGGGTCTGGACCTCGAAGCCGGCTCCCGGGGCCCGCGTGAGGACCATCTCGCCGTGGGCCTGGAAGTCGTAGTGGACGCCGTCGTAGGTCACCAGGTG
This sequence comes from Acidobacteriota bacterium, assembly GCA_020439725.1. GTDB lineage: Bacteria > Acidobacteriota > Thermoanaerobaculia > Multivoradales > JAHZIX01 > JAGQSE01. The sequence continues at coordinate 4,651 of JAGQSE010000543.1, read as the reverse complement.
GGGATCTCCCCAGGAGTTGCCACCGCTGTCCTCGCACTCGATGTGGAGAACGGCCGTGCGACGGTCGGCTCCGGCGATCACCTCGAAGGGGTACTCGGCGAGACCGCCGGTGGTGCAGGCCATGCTCAAGGTCACGACCTGGTCAGCGCCGCTGGCGATCACGCCGGAGGCGGGTTCGATGAGGAAGGGCAACTGGTCGACCGGGGTCGTCTCCCAGGCCAGGTCCGTGGACCGCACGTTGTGGATGATCATCTCGCCCTCGAGCAATACCGGCGGATCCGAGACCGAGCCCTGGAGCTTGACGACGGGTGGCTCGAGGGAGAAGTCCACACAGCCGAACCACAGCGGATAGGTGTATTCGTTGGCGTCGCCGTCGACCTCGAGGGCCAAGTCGAGCTGGGTCCGTGGATAGGAGATGCCATGGGTGCAGTCCACGGTGAGCGTGTGCACCGCCACGTCGTGGCCGGCGAGGGTGACCGGACCGGAGGGTTGCAGCGTCAGCGACGCAGGCCCACCGTTCATGCTTAGCGTGTAGGTCTGGCTGTCGAAGGTGGTGTTGAAGGCATCGATGTCGAGCTGTCCCACCTCGCCCAGGGGCACCAGGATCTCGGGCTCCCGGGGGGTCAGCTGAACCGCCGGAGCCTTCTCCGCCGTGACCGTTTGGACGGCCGAGACCAGGGGGAGGAACGGCAGCAGGACCGGGCGATCCACGGCCCGGAATTCCCACTCTCCTTCGTCCCCGGGCATGGGGGAGAAGGTACCTTGGGACCCGGACCAGAGCAGTGAAAACTCGGGCGCGCCGGGCCGGCGGCCCCAGATCTCGGTAGCGGAGCTCTGCCGGTACAGGTAGCCGCCGGAGGTCTCGGCGCTGAGGGTGGACGAGGGCGCATAAGGTAGCCAACCGCCGATCCACGCGGTGTCCTCGGTGGCGGTCAGCTCGGGTTCGGTGTAATTCAGCGTGAAGGTGTAAATGTTGAAGGGATCGAAGGAGAACACGGGACCGCTCAGGATGTTCTCCCAGCCGAACAGGCGCAGGATCCGTTGGGTCAGGGGGCCCGCGTCGATGGATTTGAGGACGAAGAAGTCCCACAGGATCGAGTCCGAGTAGCTCGGGTTGGCATAGTCCGGGTCCGCAGGTCCGCCAAAGGCGGCGAGCGGGATCACGTTGTCGCTACGGATCGAGTAGCGGGTGGCCAGGAAGTCGAAGTTCAGCACGATCAGCTTGTCGCTGACGCCGGTGGGATCGACGGGGATGAGCCCGGGGTAGAGGCTCGCCCGGACTCCGCCTTCGAGGGAGGCCGCGGCGCCGAAGCTCATGGTCGCGGCCTGGAGCCCGTCGAGATAGGGCGTCGCGCCGCGGCCGGTGACCGAGGGGGCCGAGTAGGAACCCGGGAAGCGGAGACCGTCGACGTCGTCCCATTCGAGGCCCCCGGCCAGCCCGGTGGACATCTCGAAGGTCGGTCCCCCCAGCTCGCCGACGCTCGTGTCCTGTCCAAAGTCGACCGTGAAGTCGAGGCCGGCCTTGATGTAGAGGTAGACGTTGAAGGTGGCCACCGCATAGATGGGCACGGTGCCCAGCGGCAACCTCGGTTTGATGTCGAGGTCGCAGCGCAGACCGGTCTTGACCCGGGCTTCGGGCATCCCGAGGCCGAGGGTTCCCTCGTAGAGCATGGCGAGAGCGATGAGCTTGCCGTCCTGGACCCGGATCTTGAGCTGGGCCTCGGGCGAGAAGCGCGCGCTCAAGGTGAACTTGTCGCAGCTCAGGAGCGCCTTGTCGAAGCCGGCGCCGCTGGCGCTGCCGGCGATGATGTCGGAACCGTCCCACGGCTGGAACCCGGCGTCGACGTAGACATCGGCCATGCGGTCGAGGGCCACCGAGTCGAGATCGATGTTCAGGTGGTCGTAGATCGCTTCGATGGGCGGCACGGAGCCGTGGAGGACGACGCCGTCGCTCAACAGCTCGCGGGTCTCGACCTCGATGGCCGCCGCCGGTCCGAACACCGCGAGATCACCGGCGCCGAGGGCCTCGGTGGCGGGCGTGCGATCAACGGTCAGGACCAGGTACCCGGACTCGAGCTCGGGGTCCTGAATCACGTCGACGCTCTGCACCAGGGCCGGATCGAAGTCGAGGAGACCGGGCTTGAGGGTGGTGCCGCTGGCGATCGACACGGCCCCGGGGACGTGCTGGTCGGCGCCAGCGGCGTGTACCAGGATTACGGTGTAGGCGTCGTCGGCGAGGACCGTCGCCATGCCGTCGGCGTCGACGGTGACGCGCTCGGGATTGCTCGAGGTCCACACCAGCTCGGAGCCCGGGGGCAGTGGTGCCGGGTTGCCTTCGGCATCCATCCAGGCCGCCTCGAGCTGGACCGTGTCACCGACCTCGAGCATCAAGGCCGGCGACGGTCCCACCTCGAGATGAGGCAGGGGCTCGCCCGGGGGGGACGGCGGTCCGCCGTCTCCCGAGTAGGTGACGACCAGCTCCGGCTGCCCCTGAATGGCTTCGCGGCTGGAGAAGACGGTTTGTCCGGCACCGCTGATCTGGAGCGCCAGGCTGAGCCGACCGTCAGCCAGAGCCGCCCCGGCGACGACGTCGGTGACGTCGAGCTCCACCGCCGTGCCGGCCGGTCCCGGCGGCAGGTTGCCGAGGGTCGCGCCGATGGCGGGATGGGAGGTCCAGGTGACGGTGCTCTCGTCCCAGACCGCGGCCAGCGGATCGGTCGCCGCCACCGAGGTGGCGACCTGGGCCACGGCGCTCGGGGTCAGCCGCAGCACCGCCGCTTCGACGGCGCCGGGCTGGACCTCGAAGCTCAGGAAGCTGACGAACTTGTCGGCGCGGACCCGCAGCTCGCTGCTGCCACCGTAGTTGAGGGTCGGCCGGCGGCTGTCGACGTAGGCATCGGCGGTGGGTCCATAGACCTCGACGGTGGTACCGCCACCACCACCGCCTCCGCCTCCGCCGCCTTCGGCGAGGGTGACCGCGATCACCGGTCCGGCCCAGACGCTGACGCCGGAGGTGGTCACGGTGCGGAGCCGGTAGCGGTACTCGGTTTCGGCGGCGAGACCGGTGTCGACATAGTGCTCGACACCGGTGATCAGGTTCGCCAGGTTGTGAAAGCTCTGACCCTGGTCGTCGCTGCGCTGGAGCTCGAGACCCGAGCCTGGAATCGCCGGCGCCGTCCAATCGAGCTCGATCTCGCTCGAAGACGATGCCGCGGCGACGAAGTCGGTGGGTGGGTTGGGAGCGGTCCGGGCGCCGCCCGAGAGGACCGACGGTCCGGTCGAGGGGCCGTCCCCGGGAGGTCGGGGAGCGGGATCTGCGCCGGCGGTCAGACCGACCGTCCAGCAGAGCAAGACGAGCACGACAGCACTTCGCAAACGAACCATGGCGAGTCTCCTTGGATTGGCGGCCCGGCTCCCCGACCCGACTCCACGCCCTCAGCGGCGCGCCGCCTGCCTGACCGACTCGGAGTAGGCGGCCGGCGTTTTTCCGCGGCGATCTTCGAAGTCGGCGCCGAAGGGCCGCCCGAAGAACCGCCCCGGGAGGGCTGTGAGCTCGCTCCGACAGGGCTTCGCTGGCGCTGCCTTACATGGGAATCGTGATGTGCAACCCTTCCCCTCCACGCCCGTAGACCCACCCACCGAGGCCGGTCGTGAGTCCCATGAGCACTTCCATCCACCGCTGGCTGCACCGGCTCGTGGCGGGTGACCGCGAGGCCGCTGCCTGGCTCTACGACACCTTTTCGCCGGGGCTCTATCACCGGCTGACGCTGCGCTATCGGCACCTGCCGGGCGTCGAGCCCGCCGACCTGTTGCACGACGCCTTCGTCTTCTTCCTGAGGCCCGACACCCGGGCCCTTCGCTCCTTCCTGGCTGAGACCTCCGACGGCGACTGCCCGGCGGCGGCGCTCGAGAAGCGGCTGTGGGACCTGGCCTGCGGGTTGGCTTCGAACCACCGGCGCTCCGCCTGGTCGCGCCGTGCCGTGACCTTGGGGGAGATCCACCTGACGTCGGCGGAGCGGAGCGCCGAGTGCGAGGCGACCGCCCGCGACGCCCTGGAGAAGCTAGATCGCTGTCTCGAGGGCGAGACCGAGGAGGGCTACCTCTACTACCAGCTGCGCTATGTCGACGGGCTCAAGCCGCGGCAGATCGCCACGGTCACGGGGCAGGCCGTCGATGAGGTCTACCGGTTGCGCAGCGTTCTCGATCGCGCGTTGCGGCGCTGTGCCGAGCGCCTGGGGTTGGCCCGGTCATGAAGCTCCTCGCCCCCATGTGCCTGCTGGCGTTCCTTCTGACCGGCTGCACGGACCGCGCCGGCGTCACCGGGCCGGCGGGCGAACCGGGAATCGTGCGAGGCCACGATGACGTGCTGCTACGACCGCGGGAGGCGGGCGGGGTCGAGGCGCTGCCGCTCTTCCTCGGCTCCGGCGGGCGCATCGGCCTGTGCCTCGAGGTGCTGCCGGCGGTCGATACGACCGGCTGGCGGCTCGCCTTCACGGTAGGCGGCCGCTCCCTCGGCGACCCCGTAGCCGCGGCGGTGCGCACGGCGGGGACGGTCTGCTTCGACGCCGACCTGCCCCCCGATCTGCCCCGGCCGGCGGTCCTCGAGCTCTGCGACGGGCTCCTCGGCGCGAACCGGCGTGGGCTGCGGTCG
>JAGQSE010000542.1 GCA_020439725.1 Acidobacteriota bacterium | reverse complement strand
AAAGAGCGCACCCGCCCGATGGCCTCGGGGCGGTCGAAGTCGAGATAGAAGCTACCGTCCTCGGCGCGCTCGACCATGGGCGCCGGCAGGTAGGGTACGAGCTCCTCGCTGACCGCCACCGGCCCGGCACCGGGCCCGCCACCGCCGTGGGGGGTGGTGAAGGTCTTGTGCAGGTTCATGTGCAGGACGTCGACACCCATGTCGCCGGGCCGAACCTTGCCGACGAAGGCGTTGAAGTTGGCGCCGTCACAATAGAGGAAGCCGCCCTTCGCGTGGACGATGCGAGCGATGTCGAGAATGTGGTCCTCGAACACACCGAGGGTGTTGGGGACGGTGAGCATCAACGCCACGACATCCTCGGTCATCGCCGCTTCGAGGGCCGCGAGGTCGAGGGTGCCACGCTCGTTGGACACGAGCTCCTTGACGTCGAAGCCCGCCAGGTGCGCCGACGCCGGGTTGGTGCCGTGGGCCGAGTCGGGGATCAGCACGTAGCGCCGGTGCTCGCCGCGCTTTTCGAGGGCTTGGCGAGCCAGCAGGATGCCGGTGAACTCGCCGTGGGCACCGGCGGCGGGCTGCAGACTGACCCGCGGCAGCCCAGTGACCTCGATCAGCACCTGCTCGAGCCGCCACATCAGCTCGAGGCTTCCCTGGACGGTGGAAGCCGGCTGCAGCGGGTGACTGGACGCGAAGCCGGTCAGGCGTGCCAGCTCCTCGTTGACCCGCGGGTTGTACTTCATCGTGCAGCTGCCGAGGGGGTAAAGACCCAGGTCCGGAGCGTAGTTGCGCCGTGAAAGACGGGTGAAGTGACGCACCACGTCGACCTCGGAGACCTCGGGCATGCCTTCGATGTCGCCGCGGACGGCCTCGGCGGGGAGCAGGTTGCCGAGGGGCTGCTCTTCGACCCCGGCGGCGGGAAGCTCGACCCCCAGGCGCCCCGGACGGCTGAGCTCGAAGAGCAGCGCCGGGCTGCGCCAGTGGATGTCCGGGGACTCGTGGTGGCGGCTCTCCGGTGCGCCGGCGGCGGGGGACGTCGTCGTATCTGCCATGGGATGACCTCTTCTGGGAACCGATCGTCGAAAGCCTTCGCGGATGCCTCGCTGGAACCGATCCTTGCTCAGGCGGGGATCGGCAGCACGTCCTTCGCCAGGGTACGGCGGCGCAGCTCCTCGACCAGCCGATCGAGGTCTGCGGGCGGATTGCATTCAGTGACCGCCACCAGGAAGGAGTCCTCGAGCTCCGGGTAGTCGGGACCGAGGGGCACGCCGGCGAGGACTCCTGCGGCTTCGAGGTCGGCGAGCAGATTCGCCACCGGCTCACCGGTGCGGACCGCGAACTCGTTGAAGCAAGGCGCCTCGAAGGTCGACGAGCAACCGGTCCCGGAGGCGAGACGGGCGCGCAAAGCAGCGGCGCGCTGCAGGTTGATCTCGGCCAAGCGGCGCAGACCGACCTTGCCATGAAGGCTCAGATAGATGGTCGCCGCGAGGGCGCAAAGGGCCTGGTTGGTGCAGATGTTCGAGGTCGCCTTCTCGCGCCGGATGTGCTGCTCGCGGGTGGCCAGCGTCAGGACGAAGGCCCGATCGCCGCGAGCGTCCACGGTCTGGCCGACCAGGCGGCCGGGCATCGCCCGCTTGTAGGCATCACCGGCGGCGAGGAAGCCGAGGAAAGGGCCGCCGAAGGAGAGCGGTAGACCGAAGGAGTGGGCGTCGCCGACGGCGATGTCGCAACCGCCCTCACCGGGGCTCTGGAGGAGCGCCATGCTCAGCGCCTCGGCGACCACACCGATGGTCAGCGCGCCGTGGCGCTTGGCGGCCTCGACCCCTCGGCCCCAGGACTCGACGACACCGAAGTAGTTGGGGCTTTGCAAGGCGACACAGATCGTGTCGCCGTCCACCGCCGCCTCGAGGGCCGAGCGATCGATGCTGCCGTCCGCCTCCCAGCCGACCTCGACCAGCTCGAGACCGAGGTTGTCGACATAGGTGCGGAGCGTCTGCCGGTAGTGGGGATGGATCGAGCGCGCCATCACCACCTTCCGCCGCTTGCGCTGGACGCGCATCGCCATCAGCACCGCCTCGGCGAAGGCCGATCCGCCCTCGTACATCGAGGCGTTGGCCACCGGCAGCCCAGTGACCAGCGAGATGAAGGTCTGGAACTCGAAGATCGCCTGCAACGTCCCCTGGCTGACCTCCGGCTGATACGGCGTGTAGACCGTCAAGTACTCGGAGCGGGTCAGGAAGTTGTCGATCACCGCCGGCGACTCGTGACGGTAGGCTCCCCCGCCGAGGAAGCTCACCAGGTCGCGACCGGCGACCCGGTTGCGTCCCTCGAGGTCGCGGAACAGCCGCCGGAGGTCCTGATCGGAATAGGGCCCTTCGACGTCCAGGTGGACGTCGCGCCGGATCTCCTGCGGCAGCGCCTCGAACAGGTCGTCGACCGAGCCGACGCCGATCCTGTCGAGCATCTCCCGCCGGTCCTGGGGCCCCGACGGCAGGTAGCGGTGCCCCCGCTCGGGGGTGTTACTTGCCATCGTCTCCTCCACCGATGTACTCCTGGTAGGCGGCCGCGTCCATCAGATCCCCCTCGTCGACCGAGCCGGAGAGCTTGATCTTGACCAGCCAGCCTGCACCCTGGGGGTCATCATTGAGGACTTCGGGGTCGTCGATCACAGAGTCGTTGATCTCGATGATCTCTCCGGCGACGGGGGTGTAGACCTCGGCGACGGCCTTGACCGACTCGAGGGTGCCGATCTCGTCACGGGCGTCGAAGGATTGTCCGACCTCGGGCAGCTCGGCGAAGACGATCTCCCCCAGCTGGTGCTGCGCGAAGGTCGTGATCCCCAGGGTGCACTGCCCATCCTCCACCTTCAGCCACTCGTGCTCCTTCGTGTACAGACAGTCGCTCGGATACATCCTTCGGGTCCCCCCAAGAGGTTCTGGTTTGCGCCGCGGCCCGTGCGGGCCGGCGGCGGTATTCACTTCGGTCGACGATAGAACGGGGTCGCCACCACCTCCGCGGCGACTCCTCGTCCGCGGATCCCGACGGTCAGCGGCGTACCCGGCTCGGCCTTCTCGACCGGCACGTAGGCCATGCCCAGGGCGCGGTCGAGGGTCGGGCTGAAGGTCCCACTGGTGACCCGGCCGATCTCGGTGTCGCCGTCGAGGATCGGATAGCCCTCGCGGCCGATGCCGCGATCCCGCATCTCGAAACCCACAAGCCGCCGCGTCACCCCCTGCTCGCGCTGCGCCACGAGCGCCGCCTTGCCCACGAAGTCGCCCTTGTCGAGCTTGACGGTCCAGTCGAGCCCCGCCTCCCACGGCGTCGTGGTGGCGTCGATCTCGTGACCGTAGAGCGCCATCGAGGCCTCGAGACGGAGCGTGTCTCGGGCACCGAGACCCGCGGGTACGAGACCCTGGGCGGCTCCCTTCTCGAGCAGCAGGCGCCAGATCTCCGCCGTCCGGTCGGCCGGGAGGTAAAGCTCGAAGCCGTCCTCACCGGTGT
>JAGQSE010000541.1 GCA_020439725.1 Acidobacteriota bacterium | reverse complement strand
AAGGACGCAGCATGAGTCTCGAGGGCAAGACCGCGGTGATCACCGGTGGCGGGCGGGGCATCGGCGCCGCCGTGGCACGGGCTCTGGCCGGCGCCGGGGTCCGCGTGGTGGTCAGCGCGCGCACCGCCGAACAGGTCGCGGGGCTCGCCGCCGAGTTGCGCGAGGCCGGTCACGGCGCTTGGGGTGTGATCGCCGACGTCGCCGACGAGGCTTCGGTGGCGAATCTGGCCCGCGAGGCGACGGATCGGCTCGGCCGGGTCGACATCCTGGTCAACAACGCCGGCATCGCCGGCTCGGCGCCCGTGACCCGCATCACCCTCGAGGACTGGAACCGCATCTTCGCGGTCAACGCCACCGGCACCTTCCTGTGCACCCGGGCCTTCCTGCCGGGGATGCTCGAGACCGGTTGGGGGCGCGTGGTCAACGTCGCCTCGGTGGCCGGCCGCACCGGCGGCCGGTACATGGCCGCGTACTCCGCCTCGAAGCACGCGGCGGTGGGATTCACCCGCTGCGCCGCCGCCGAGGTGGCGGGGCGAGGGGTGACGATCAACGCCCTCTGCCCCGGCTTCGTCGACACCGAAATGGTGCGCGAGAGCGTCGACCGCATCGTCGCCAAGACCGGTCGCAGCCGCGACGAGGCACTGGCGGACATCGTCTCGACCAGCGGTCATGGCCGGCTGGTGAGCAGCGAGGAGGTGGCGGACGCGGCGCTTTGGTTGTGCGGCGACGGGGCCGCCAGCGTCAACGGCCAGGCCATCGTCATCGACGGCGGAGGGTTCCTGGGATGAGCTTCGAACGCGTCAACCCACCCGAGCTGGTGCCGCCGCGGGGCTGGAACCACGGCATGCTCGCCCCCGCCGGTGGCCGGCTGCTCTTCGTCGCCGGCCAGACCGCGCGCCGGGACGAGTCCGAGCGGCTGCCGTCGAGCTTCGTCGAGCAGTTCGCCCGCGCCCTCGACAATCTCCTGGCGGTGGTCCGAGCCGCCGGCGGCACGGCGGAGGACGTCGGGCGGCTGACCGTCTACGTCACCGATCTTCCCGCCTACCAGGCGTCGCTCAAGCCTCTCGGCGAGGCCTATCGCGAGCGCATGGGACGACACTTCCCCGCCATGGCGCTGGTCGAGGTCAACGCGCTGGTCGACCCCGGCGCCGTGGTAGAGATCGAGGCCACCGCGGTGCTGCCACCGGCGCCGCGGGAATAGAGCCGCGAGACGCCCCAGGAGGAGGATTCAAGACCGTGACCCTCAACCCGAAGAGCTTTCTCTACGATCTCGACACCGAGACCTCGGTGGCGACCATCACCCTCGATCGCCCCGATCGGCTCAACGCGCTGACCTTCGAGATCTACGCCGAGCTCCGCGACACCTTCCGCGCGCTGAATCACGAGCCCGGGGTGCGCGCCGTCGTGCTCACCGGTCAGGGCCGCGCCTTCTGCTCCGGTGGCGACGTCAACGACATCATCGGCGCGCTCTTCGGCCGCGACTTCGAGGGGCTCCTCGACTTCACCCGGCTGACCTGTGACCTGATCCTCTCGATGCGCCAGTGCAAGCGGCCCATCGTCGCTGCCCTCAACGGTACCGTCGCCGGTGCCGGGGCGGTGATGGCCGCCGCCAGCGATCTTCGCGTCGCCGCCGAGTCCGCCAAGATCGGCTTCGTGTTCACCAAGGTCGGTCTCTCCGGTGCCGACATGGGCGCCGCGTGGCTGCTGCCACGCATCGTCGGCCTGGGACACGCCAGCGAGCTGTTGATGACCGGTGACTTCATCGACGCCCACGAGGCACACCGCATCGGGCTCTACAACCACGTCGTACCCGACGAGCAGGTGGTCGGCCGGGCCCGCGAGCTCGCCGTGAAGCTCGCCCGCGGCCCATCCTTCGCTCTCGAGATCACCAAGGACGCGCTCAACCGCGAGGCGACCATGGATCTGGTCACCGCCTTCGAGAACGAGGCGCAGATCCAGGCGGTGTGCATGCAGAACCCCAATTTCCGTGAGGCCTACGAGGCCTTTCGCGACAAGCGCGAGAAGCGCTTCGTCTAGGGCCCGAGACGATGCCCGAGCTGTCTACGGTCCGTGCCTTTCTCGAAGAGCACCATCACCGGCTGGTGGAACGGGCCGTGGAGTTCGTCCACCACGACCTCCGGCCGCTGGGCGAGGCGGATTCCGACGATGCCGCCCGCCGGCAGGCGCGGGAGGTCCTCGCCCGGCTGGGGGACGGCGGCTGGCTCCAGCCCATCGCCGACCGTGACCTGCGGGCCTGCGGTTTGCTGCGGGAAACCCTCGCCGAGGTCTCCCCCCTCGCCGACGCGGTCTTCGCGCTCCAGGCGTTGGGCTCGATGCCCCTCCTGCTCGCCGCCAGCGACAGCGTCCGCGAGACATGGCTGCCGCGGATCCTCCGGGGCGAGGTCATGACCGCCTTCGCCATGACCGAGGAGGAGGCCGGCTCCGACGTCGCACGGTTGACCTCCACCGCGGTGCGCGACGGTGACGGCTATGTCCTCTCCGGCGAGAAGTCCTTCATCTCCAACGCCGGTCTCGCCGATCTCTACACGGTCTTCGCGGTCACCGATCCCGAGGCCGGTAAGCGGCGCCTGTCGTGTTTCCTGGTGTCGGCGGACACGGCGGGCTTCGAGTTCGTGGCGCCGCAGGTGCTCTCGGCGCCGCATCCGCTGGGGCGGATCGCCTTTCACGGCTGCCGGGTCGGGCGGGAGATGCGTCTGGGCGCCGAGGGTGATGGTCTCAAGGTCGGCCTCGGCACCCTCGACCGGTTGCGCGCCACGGTGGGGGCGGCGGCCTGCGGCATGGCCCAGCGCGCCCTCGACGAGGCCCTCGATCACGCCCTGACCCGTTCGGTCGGCGACGGCACCGTGCTCGGGGACTACCAGCTGATCCGCGAGAAGCTCGCGCGGAGCGCCACCGAGCTGGCGGCGGCCAGGCTCCTGGTCTACCGCGCCCTCTGGGAACGCGACCTGGGCGCCGAGCGCACCACCGTCGAGGCGGCCATGGCCAAATCCTTCGCCACCGAGGCGGCGCAACGCATCGTCGACGACGCGATCCAGGTCCTCGGCGGCCGCGGCTGTCTCGCCCAGCACCCGGTGGATCGGTTGTACCGGGCGGTCCGCGCGCTGCGCATCTACGAGGGCACGACGGAGATCCAGCACCTGATCCTCGCCGGTCACCTGCTCGCGGCGCGCCGCCGCCGGCTCGACGAGGAGGCGGGATGAGCCGCCGGCGGAGCGCATCTTGAGAATCGAGATCGTCGGTGGCGGCCCGGCGGGGCTTTACTTCGCCCTGCTGATGAAGACCCGCGACCCGGGTCACCGGGTCCGCGTCCACGAGCGCAACCGCCCCGACGACACCTTCGGCTTTGGCGTGGTGTTCTCCGACGCCACCCTCGACAACCTCGCCGGTGCCGACGCCAAGACCTCGGCAGCGATCACCGAGGCCTTCTACCACTGGGACGACATCGACATCCACTTCGGCGGCCGGGTCCTGTCGAGCACCGGTCACGGTTTCGCCGGTCTGTCGCGCCAGACGCTCCTCGACATCCTCGCCGCGCGCTGCCGCGAGCTCGGCGTCGAGCTCGAGTACGAAGTCGAGATCGGCGACCTCGAGGGCTTCGCCGGTGCCGACCTGGTGGTGCTGGCGGACGGCGTCAACAGCCGGCTGCGGGAAGGCCTGAGCGAGGTGGTCGAGCCGAGCCTCGACTGGCGACCCAATCGCTTCGTCTGGCTCGGTACCACTCGCCCCTTCCCCGCCTTCACCTTCTACTTCCGCGAGGACGCTCACGGCCTGTGGCGCGGTCATGCCTACCAGTACGAGCCGACGCGGGGCGGCGAAGCGGCGTCGACCTTCATCGTCGAGACCACCGACGAGACCTTCCGCGCCGCCGGTCTCGATCCCAGCGACGAGGCGGCGACGCTGGCCTTTTGCCAGGACCTCTTCTCACAGGAGCTCGAGGGCCACCGGCTGATCGCCAACCGCTCGATCTGGCGCCAGTTCCCCACCGTCCGCTGCGCCCGCTGGCACGCCGGCAACGCCGTGCTGCTCGGTGACGCCGT
>JAGQSE010000540.1 GCA_020439725.1 Acidobacteriota bacterium | reverse complement strand
TCGAGCTCGGCCAGCCGCTGCACGCCTTCGATCACGCCCGGGTCGCCGGGCCGCGCATCCAGGTCCGCCGCGCCGCCGCCGGCGAGCGGCTGACCACCCTCGACGGCGTCGAGCGCAAGCTGACGCCGGAGATGCTGGTGGTCGCCGACGCCGAGGTACCCTCGGGGCTCGCGGGGATCATGGGCGGTCTCGCCAGCGAGGTCACCGCCGAGACCCGCGACGTGCTCCTCGAGGGGGCCTTCTGGGAACCCACGACCATCCGCCGCACGTCGTCGGCGCTGGGCATGCACACCGACGCCAGCCATCGTTTCGAACGCGGCGCCGACCCCGAGCTGTGCGCCCGCGCGGTCACCCGGGCGGCGGCGCTGCTCGCCGAGCTCACCGATGGCGAGGTGCTCCACGGCTGTATCGACGTCTATCCGCGCCCCTTCGCGCACCCGGTGATCGATCTCGATCATCGTCGACTGTGCGCCTTCGTCGGGGTCGACATCGCCGCCGAGCGGGTCGAGACCTGGTTGCGGGGGCTGGGCTTCGAGCTCGAAACCGGCGGCGAGGGTTCCTGGCGGGTGACCGTCCCGTCGTGGCGCCGCCGCGACGTCGAGCTGGTCGCCGATCTCTACGAGGAGGTCGTCCGCCTCCACGGTTACGACGACATCCCGGCGACGCTGCCGGCGCTGGCGGGCGCCGACGGCCACACCACCGCGGCCCATCGGCGGGCGACGGCGCACCGCCGGCATCTCGCCGCCTGCGGCTACTCGGAAGCCATCACCTTCGCCTTCCACGACGCCGAGGGCGACCGTCTCTTCCCGGGTCTCCAGCAAGGTGCCGGTCTCGAGCTGGGCAACGCCCTGTCCGAGCGCTATCGCGTCATGCGGCGTTCGCTCCTGCCCAACTTGATCGACGCGGCACGCTTCAACCAGCGTCGTGGCGCGCCGGCGGTGCGGCTCTTCGAGCTCGGTCACGTCTTCGCCGCGGGCAGCGGTGGCGGACCGGACGAGGTCGTCCCCGGGGTCCGCGAGACCGAGACGCTGGCGCTGGTCGCCGGCGGCACCGTCGGGTCACCCTGGGACCGCAGCCGCGAGCTCGACCTCTTCGATCTCAAGGGCGTCCTCGAAAGCCTCGCCGCGGCGAGCTCGGTGGAGCTCGAGGCGCGGCCCGGCGATCATCCGGCCCTCGCCGGCGGTGCCACCGCCGAGCTCTTCGCCGGGGATCGCCCGGTCGGCTACTTGGGCCGCCTCCAGGGCGCCGACGAGCCCTATCCGCTCTACGTCGCCGAGCTTCTCACCGACGCCCTGGCCGGCCGTGTCGACCTGTCGGTTAGCGCTCCGTCGCGCTTCCCCGGGGTCGCCGCCGACCTGACCCTCACTCACGCCCTCGACGTCTCCTGGGCCGACATCGCCGCCGCGGTCGAGGCCGCGGCCCCGGACCAGCTGGCGGGTTTCTCGCTCAAGGACCGCTATCGCGGCAAGGGCGTTCCCGAGGGCGCCGTCAACACCACCATCTCCTTCCTGTACAGCTCCCCCAGCGGCACGCTGACCCAGGAAGAGGTCAACGAGCGCCAAGGCGCGCTGGCTAGAGAGCTCGAGCGCCGCTTCGGCTGGAAGGGATAGAGCATGGACCTCAAGTGGCTCGAAGAGCTCGAGACGAAGATCCACGATGCCAGCGAAGAGATCCGGCGGCTCCGCCAGGAGAACCGTGAGCTCGAGCAGCGTGTCGCACAGCTCGAAGGCGAGCTCGAGGCCGGCGTCGACGACGACGGCGCCTGGCAGGACGAGCGCCAGGAGATCCGGCGCCGCGTCGCCAAGCTGGCGGAGGACCTCGAAGAGCTCCTCGAGCAGGACGACGACGCCGGTTCGGACGACTAGTCCGTCCCTCAGCGCGGCGCCGCGGGCGCCCGGAGTTGCACCGGGCCGTGTGCTATAGTGCTCGAGGTTAAGTCCTTGTGACGACGCCGGTTCCCGGGACTCGGACTCCCGGGTTCCTAATGGGATGAGAGCTCCGCGAGCATGCCAGCTAAGGGCACTACGACCGCTGTAGAAATCTTTGGTTCGGTCTACTATGTTCGCGGTGAGGACGACGGCGATTCCCTCAGAGAGCTGGCCGCGACGGTCGACCGCAGGATGCGCGAGATCGCTGAGCAGGTGACGACGGTAGACACCGCCAAGATCGCGATCCTGACGGCCTTGAACCTCGCGGACGAGCTTTCGAGGTGCCGAGAACTACAGGAAGGGGAACGGGTCGAAATCCGGAAGAAGGTGGCGGCGCTGACCGGGGAGCTGGAGCAGGCGTTGCAGAGATCATGACGAGTCGGAGCAGCCACCCGGAGTCAATGGTTTTGAGGTCTTGCATCCCCTGTGGGGTTGGTGATGGGTTTTCCTATTTTAGAACCAACACTAACGCTCAGGGAGTCTTTCACCTGCGTGGCCTGTGCGAGCCCCGCCAGTACGGGGAGCTAATGGCTCGTGGAGCGGACACCCACCTGATGATTCAGGTTCTAGAGCGGCAGCCCACACGGCTTCGCGGGGGATGCACTTGATCTTGTGAAGCACCGGTCGCGTGGCCGGTCCTCCCGGGGGCCGGCCCGTCGCCACCGCCTGGTGGGCGGCGGCGCGACCGGGTCGCGGTTTCGAGATCGGCCTCGCGGCGGGAACCTCCTTCGAGGGGAACCCGCCGGGAGTCCGGCCTGTTCGACGACCGGATCTCCCTGAGTCCCGGTCCTTCTCGAAGGGCGATTCTGAGACAGCTTCTCCCGGGGTGGTCCGGCCGACGGCGGCCGAGCCCGATCCGGATCGACTCTCCCGGCCTACCCGAGCCCCCCTGTTTTTTACAGGAGGGGTATCCACGTGGAAACCATCGCATGGGTCGCGGCGGTGCTCGCGACCGCTCTCCTGGTATTGATCGGGTGGTGGCTGTGGCTGCGTCAGTCGGCGAAGGCGTTGCACCACGAGGTCAGCGCGCGTGCCGCCCGATTGGAGGCCGATGCCGAGCGGCAGGCGGCCAACAAGCTGCGTGAAGCGGAGGTGGCGGCGAAGGAGAAGCTGCTCCAGGCCCGCACCGAGTTCGAGAAGGTGTCGCGTCAGCGGCGCGCCGAGCTCGAGGCCATGGAGCGGCGGCTCACCCAGCGCGAGGACAGCCTCGACAAGCGTGCCGACGAGTCGGCGCACCGCGAGCGCGAGCTCGGGGCCCGCGAACGCGAAGCCACCCTCCTCGAGCGCGAGCTCGAGAAGAGGCAGGGGCAGCTCGACCGGCTGCTCGCCGAAGAGCAGGGCAAGCTCGAGCAGATCGCTGGTCTCACGGCCCTCCAGGCCCGCGAGGAGCTGGTACGGCTGGTCGAGAACGACGCGCGCATCGACGCCGCCCGGCTGCTCAAGCGCATCGAGGACGAGGCCCGCGAGAAGGCGCAGAAGGAAGCGCAGCGGATCATCGGCATCGCGGTCCAGCGCGCCGCCTCGGACTACGTGGCCGAGACCACGGTCTCCGTCGTTGTGCTCCCCAACGACGAGATGAAGGGCCGGATCATCGGCCGCGAGGGCCGCAACATTCGTGCTCTCGAGATGGCTACCGGCGTCGACCTGATCGTCGACGACACCCCCGAGGCGGTCATCGTGTCGAACTTCGATCCCCTGCGCCGGGAGATCGCCAAGGTCGCCCTCGACCGGCTGATCACCGACGGCCGGATCCACCCGGCGCGCATCGAGGAGGTGGTCGAGAAGGTCAAGGCCGAGTTCGACGAGAGGATCCGGCAGGAGGGCGAGGCGGCGCTCCTCGAGCTCAACATCTCCGGTGTCCATCCGGAGCTGATCAAGCTCCTCGGCCGGTTGCGGTATCGCACCTCCTACGGCCAGAACGTCCTCAAGCACAGCAAGGAGGTCGCCTTCCTCGCCGGGGTCATGGCGGCGGAGCTCAAGGCCAACGTCCACGTCGCGCGGCGGGCGGGCCTGCTCCACGACATCGGCAAGGCGGTGGACCGCGAGATGGAGGGGTCGCACCTCGAGCTGGGCATCGAGCTGCTCAGGAAGTTCGGCGAGACCGAGGAGGTCGTCCACGCGATGGCGTGCCACCACGGCGACTACGACCCCGAGACCGTCGAAGCGGTGCTGGTCACCGCCTCCGACGCCTTGTCGGCGGCCCGTCCCGGCGCCCGGCGCGAGATCCTCGAGACCTACGTCAAGCGCCTCGAGAAGCTCGAGGAGATCGCCGCCGGCTTCCGCGGGGTGCAGAAGACCTATGCCATCCAGGCCGGTCGCGAGATCCGCATCATCGTCGACAGCGAGCGCATCGCCGACGAGGCGGCGCTGTGGCTGTCGAAGGACATCGCCAAGAAGATCGAGCAGGAGCTCACGTACCCCGGACAGATCAAGGTGACGGTGATTCGCGAGACTCGCGCCGTCGAATACGCGCGGTGAGGCGCGGAGGGCGGTGATGAAGCTTCTCTTCGTCGGCGACGTCATCGGCAAGCCGGGTCGGCGGGCGGTCGAGCGCTTGCTCCCCGAGCTGGTCGAGCGCCACGGCATCGACTACACGGTAGTCAACGTCGAGAACTCCGCCGGTGGTTTCGGCGTGACGCCGTCGGTCCTGGCCGAGCTCCGCCACCTGCCCATCGATTGCTACACCTCGGGCAACCACATCTGGGACAAGAAGGAGGGGGTAGAGCTCCTCGACCTGCGTCCCGATCTGCTGCGTCCGGCCAACTATCCCCAGGGCAACCCCGGGGTGGGGCTCCACGTCGGAGAGACCGCCGCGGGGGTACCGGTGGCGATCCTCAACCTCGAGGGCCGGGTGTTCATGAACGATCTCGATTCGCCTTTCACCGTCGCCGACCGCCTGCTGGCGGAGCTGCCGGCGGAGGTCAAGGTGGTGATGGTCGACTTCCACGCCGAGGCGTCGAGCGAGAAGCAAGCGCTGGCCTACTATCTCGACGGTCGCGTGAGCGCGGTCTTCGGCACCCACACCCACGTGCCGAC
>JAGQSE010000539.1:257-4379 GCA_020439725.1 Acidobacteriota bacterium | reverse complement strand
TACGTCGCCGGCGTCAGCAAGGTCGGCGCCCTAAAGCGGACCACCGACGTGGTCGAGCACCGTACCGGCGGCGACCCGTCGACGGTGCTCAAGTCGCCCGGGCAGACCAAGTACGACGCCATCACCCTCGAACGCGGTGTCACCCACGACAAGGACTTCGAGGCCTGGGCGAACAAGGTCTGGAACCACGGCACCGGCTTGGGCTCCGAGGTGTCGCTCAAAGACTTCCGCAAGGACCTCATCATCGAGGTCTACAACGAGGCCGGCCAGCTGGCGCTGGCCTACAAGGTCTTCCGCTGCTGGCCGTCCGAGTACCAGGCCTTCCCGGAGCTCGACGCCAGTGGCAACGCCATCGCCATCCAGACGCTGAAGCTCGAGAACGAGGGCTGGGTCCGCGACACCGAGGTCGGCGAGCCCACCGAGCCGAGCTTCGCCGAGCAGGCCTGAGGCCTTGAGCGAGCATCTCGCCACCGCCGGTCTCCTCGAGCTGTGGGAGGCCACCAGCGGAGCCACCCCCGCGCGCCGGGCGCTGGCTCTGCTGGCCGCGGCGTGCCCTGGCACGTCCGCCGAGGACCTGGCCGCTCTGCCTCTGGGCGCGGCGAGCCAGCTCCACCTCGAGCTCCACCGGCGGCTCTTCGGCGACATCCTCGAGGCGGCGGCCCGGTGTCCTCACTGCGGGGAGGAGCTCGAGGTCGCGCTGGCGGCGCGCGAGCTCCTCGGGGCTCCGGACGAGCCGCCGGTGCCGTCGGAGGTTTCGGCCCGGGTCTCGGCCGAGGGCGACGAGCTCAGGCTCCTCGCGCGGCCGCTGACCACCGCGGACCTCCTGGCCGTCGAGACCTCGGGGGAGGTCGAGGACGCTGCCCGGCGGCTGCTCGCAGGGTGTCTCCTCGAGGCGCGCCGGGGCGAGCTCGCGGTGGCGGCGGACGAGCTCACCGACGCTGAGCAGACCGCCGTGGCCGAGGCTCTGGCCGTGGCCCTCGTCGCGGCGGATCCACGGGCCGAGATCGTTCTCGACCTCGGCTGCGAGAGCTGTGGGGGGAGCTTCCGCCAGCCCCTCGACCCTGCCACCTTCCTGGCCGTCGAGATCGAGGTCGCGGCGCACCGGCTGCTCCGCCAGGTCCACGTCCTGGCCCGGGCCTATGGCTGGCGCGAGGCAGACGTGCTGGCCCTCTCGCCGCAACGGCGACGGATCTATCTCGAGATGGTGGGCGCATGAGCACGTTCTTCGATCGTCTCGCCGGTCGCGCCCTGGGACACGCCCTGGGCCCTGGGGCGGCCCAGCGGCAGTCGCTCGTGCCGCGGCGGCCCTACCGCTTCGAGGGTGCCGGTGGCATCGAAGCTCCCGAGTCCGAGCTGCGCCGCGCCGGCAGTGCGGAGCTCGCCGGGGCCGCCGACCACGAGGCGGGCCGGCGCTCCGACACGGACCTCCCCGGCGAAGGTTGGCCGGTATCGGGTCCCATGGCACCGCCGTCGCCACGGCCACGGCAAGAGCCCGAATCGGGGCTCGAGACGCCGCGGGGACGATCTCCGCTGGACGTTCGTAGCGTGCGCCGAGGGAGTTTGCCGCAGGTCGAGGGGCTCCATCGCCTCCAGCCGGAGGTCCCGGCGGGAGAGCCCGGGGCGTTCGATCCCGACGCCACGGTGTCGCTCTTCCCCCGGCCCGAGCTTCGGCCAGACGCCCGAGGGTCCGAGGGTCCGCCCCGTGGGTCCGCCTCGCGGGATCCTGTCGAGCCCCGAGCGGCCGACGGTGCCGCGCGGGTCCCGACGGCCTCGGGGGGCGACCCACTCGCAGACCCCCTGCGCGGCCCGCGGGGCGACGCCGGCGAGATGGCCGCTCCGGTCGAGGCGCTCCGGCCGCGCTCCGAAGCGGTGTCCCGCGAACCGAGAGGCTCTGATCCTGCTGAGGAGAGCCTCGACGGTGGTGGCCTGCGACCGGCCGCCGGTCGCGCCATGGCGCTGCCCATCGTGCCGGACCCCGAGCCGTCGCGTGAGACCGTCGTCCGCGTGACCATCGGCACCGTCGTGGTGCGCGCCAACCAACCTCAGGTGGCCGAGGCACCACGCCCCGCGCTGGCCACGCCGCAGACCAGCCTCGCGGAGTATCTCGAGCGCCGCCGGGGAGGTGGCTCGTGAGCAACTTCCTGGCCATCGCCACGGTCACCGAGGTGCTCCGGAGCCTGCTCGACGAGGCCACCGCCGGCTCGGTCACCGAGCTGCAGATCGACGTCACCACCGATCGGCCCGACGCCATCAATACCGACGACGGGCGCGCCCACGTCAACCTCTTCCTCTACCAGGTGATGCCCAACCCCGCCTGGCGGAACGCCCACGTCCCGACCCGACGCGGCGACGGCGGCTTGATCGACCGGCCGCTCGCGGCCCTCGATTTGCGCTATCTCCTCACCTTCGCCGGCGATGGCGGCCGGCAGGTGGCGGAACGCCTGATGGGCGCAGCCCTGGCCGAGCTCGAGGCCAGGCCCCAGCTGTCGCGCAATCACATCCGCGAGGTGATCCAGGCGCAGCAGATCTCGAAGCCCTTCCTGGCGCTCTCGGATCTCGCCGACCAGCCCGAGCTGGTCAAGCTGACGCAGCTGCCCCTCGATCTCGAGGAGCTGTCGAAGCTGTGGTCGGTCTTCTTCCAGGTGCCCTACTGCCTGTCGGTGGCCTACGAGGCGTCGGTGGTCCTGGTCGAGGCGGTGTCGGCGCCGCAGTCGCCGTTGCCGGTGCGCGGTCCGGTGCCGCCGGAGGGTCACGACGGTCGCAATCTCTACGTCGATCCCCTCAGCCTGCCCGAGATCGAACGCCTCGAGCCGGAGGTCGCCGCGATCGGTTCGACGCTTCGGATCCACGGCCGCAACCTGGTCGGGGAGCTCACCGAGGTGGCCCTCGAAGGGCTCACCGTCGGCGCGCTGCCGGATGACCCCACGAGCCTCCTCATCGAGCTGCCGCTCAGCACGCCGCCGGTCCCTGCGGAGGCGCTCCGCGCCGGGATCCGGACCGTCCAGGTGGTGCATCCGAAATTGCTCGGCACCCCGCCGGAGCCGCACCGGGGTGTCGAGTCCAACGTCGCCCCCTTCGTCCTCCGCCCGAGCCTCGTGGCGGTGACGCTCGAGAACCCGGCGCCGGACGTCGACGGTACGCGCTCGGGGGAGCTGCGCATCGAGTTCGATCCGCCGGTGGGCAAGACCCAGCGGGTGACGGTGATGCTCAACGAGCTGGTCACCGCCTCACCGCCGGCGCCGCCGCCGAACCGGCCGCCCCGCGCCTACAGCTTCGACGCGCCGTCGCGGAACCTTCCCCTCGAGCCCGACAGCGTCACCGAGATCGTCATCCCCTTCACCCGTGTGCGCCCCGACGACTACCTGGTGCGGGTCCGGGTGGACGGCGCCACCAGCGAGCTCGGTCTCGGCTCGCTGCCGGCGACGCCGACCATCGTCCAGTACGTCTCGCCGGCGGTGGAGATCCCATGAACGCTCCCGAACGCGACGACCGCGTGCTGCCCGAGGCGCCACCGAGCTGGGCGGAGGCCAATCAGCGCTTCCTCGAGGGCGAGCTGGCGCGGCTCCGGGCACTGCTCGAAAGCAGCCATAGGCCAAGCCCCGAGCCCTCGCTCCGCCATCGCGCGGTGCTCGCCCAGCGGCGGCCGGCGCTCACCGCCCTGGCCGAGACCTTTGGCCTCAGTCCCTTCGAGCGCGACGTGCTGCTGCTGGCGGCGGGACCCGAGCTCGACGGCTCCTTTGCCCGGGTCCTGGTCGACGGAGACGACACCGGCGGTCGCCGCGCCCCGAGCTTCAGCCTCGCTCTCGAGAAGCTCCCCGACGCCCATTGGAGCGCCCTGTCACCGTCGGCGCCGCTCCGCCGCTGGCGCATGCTCGAGACCACCGGCGACTCGCTCACCGGCGGCGCCCTGCGCATCGACGAGCGCATCCTCCATTTCCTCCTGGGGGTCGAATCTTTCGACGACCGCCTGCGCGGCTGGATCGAACCTCTCGACGGTGGCGTCGAGCTGTCTACCGGCCAGGCGGCGGTGATGGAGCACGCCGCTGCGGTGTGGACCCACGCCTCGGGCAATGGCGAGCCCTTGCCGGTCCTGGTGCTCACCGGCCCCGACCGCGCCGTCCG
>JAGQSE010000539.1:0-232 GCA_020439725.1 Acidobacteriota bacterium | reverse complement strand
CGCTCCACCTGCTCCATGGCGAGGTGCTGCCCCTGGGCGCCGCCGAGCTCGAGGGTCTGGCGCGGTTGTGGGAGCGCGAAGCCGCCCTGGCCGGCAGCGCTCTCTACCTCGAGCTCGACCACCTCGAGGACGGCGACCCGCAGCGCGAGGGCGCCGCCCGCCGTCTGGTCGACATCCTGCGCGCGCCGCTGTTCGTCGCGTCCCGCGAGCGGCGTCGTGACGGGCTCCGTCC
>JAGQSE010000538.1 GCA_020439725.1 Acidobacteriota bacterium | reverse complement strand
CGGCACCCCAACTACTTCGGCGACTTCATGATCTGGTGGGGATTCTTCGCCATCGCTCTCGCCACCCCCGGCGGCTGGAAGACCGTCCTCAGCCCGCTCCTGATGAGCTTCTTCCTGCTCCGGGTCTCCGGCGTCGCTTTGCTCGAAAAGAAGCTGACCAAGACCCGCCCCCGCTACGCCGACTACGTCCGCCGCACCAACGCGTTCTTCCCAGGCCCTCCCAAGCCCGCCGAGAAGCGATGACCCCTGGAGCGCGGCGCCGTCCCGACGCCGTCGCGCTCCCCCGGAGGTGAGCCATGCCGGTTGAACTGCCCATCGAAGAGATCCTCGCCGGAGAGGCCCGCGAAGCCCCACCGGACCGCGCCTTAGAGATCGGCCGGTCGCGCCAGGACCGGCCGATCCAGGGGTATCGCTTCGGTCACGGCGGCTGCCATGTCAGCCTCCTCGCCGGTAGCCACGCCGACGAGCCGGTCGGTCCGGCCCTCCTGCGCCGCCTGGCCGGCTGGCTGGCCCACCGGCCGGCGACCGCCCCGGAGCTCACCGAAGCCACCTGGAGCCTGATCCCCCACGTCAACCCCGACGGCGAGGCCGCCAACGCCGGCTGGATCGGCCAGACCGTGGCGCTCAAGGACCACACCGGCACCGACGACCTGGGCTACGAGCTGGCCGCCTACCTCAAACACGTGGTCCGCGAGGCCCCTGGAGACGACATCGAGTGGGGCTATCCCGAGGTCTCGGACCTCGGCGCCGATGACGACCTCGGCGCTGTGCGGCCCGAGAACCTCGCCGTGGCGCGCTTCCTCGCTGCCGGCGCTCCTTTCGCGCTCCATGCCAGCCTGCACGGGATGGGTTTCGCAGAGGGACCTTGGTTCCTCCTCGAACCCGCGTGGATCGAGCGAACCGAAGGGCTCCGCGCGCACCTCGAGACCCTGGTCGGCGAGCTGGGCTACGCGCTCCACGACGTCGACCGCCACGGCGAGAAGGGATTTCGCCGGATCGGCCCGGGCTACTCCACCCGCCCGGATTCGCGCGCCATGGCCGCCTACTTCATCGAACGGGGGGAGGCCGAGACCGCCGCGCTCTTCGGCCCGAGCTCGATGGAGCTGGTGCGGGAGCTCGGCGACGACCCGCTGACGCTGGTCTCCGAAATGCCGCTTTTCCTCGTCCCAGGGGCGACGGACGAGGTGGCGGAGGGCGGACCGCCGTCGCCCTCGGGCACCGACGGTCGGCGGCACTTCTTCGCCTGGGCCGCCGAGCGGCTGCGCCGCGTAACGCCCGAGACCTTCCGTTTCGAGGCTGCCAGGGCCGGCATCCGGCCCATGCCGATCCGCGACCAGATGCGGTTGCAGCTCGCCTTCGTCAACCAGGGCCTGGCCGCCGTCGCCGCCGCCTCGACCGGCGACGAGGAGGAGTGAGGATGGCGCGGAAGCGGCGCCTGCGACGTGACTTCGCGCGACTCCGGGAGGTCAAGGGTTGGAGCCCGGCGCGGGCCTTCGTCGACGCGGTGCTCCTCGACACCGGCTTCCAGGCGTTGATCCTCCACCGCCTCGCTCATGTCTGCGTCCGACACCGCGTGCCCATCCTCCCGGCCCTCTGTCGCAGCCTGTCCATCGCCCTTTGCAGCATCGACATTCTGCCCCGGGCGGACATCGGCGGCGGCTGCATCATCGCCCACGGCCTCGGCATCGTCATCGGTGGCACCGCCGTCATCGGCGAGGACTGCACGCTGCTCCAGGGCGTCACCCTCGGCGAGGCACGGTTCGACGAGCTCGACTGTCCGCTTGTCGGTGATCGCGTCACCCTGGGCGCCCGGGCCACCCTGCTGGGCAAGATCACCGTCGGCGACGACGCCGTGATCGGCGCCGGCGCCGTCGTTCTCCAGGACGTTCCCGCCGGCCGTACCGCCGTCGGCGTCCCCGCCCGCATCCTGGGCTGAGCCCGGCCTCGCACCCCTCCTAGACCTCGATTGACCTCCGGATTCGGAGGTGCTACGAATACGCTAGCGCTGCAACGCTTACAGACTTGGTTCCGATCAACCTCCAAGGAGGAGCCATCCCATGTGCATTGCCACCCGATACGCTGGCGTCGGTGTTGCCGTCCTGCTCACGCTACCCACCCTCGGTTGGGCTGCCCAGCCGAACCGGCCGTTCTTCGACGAGCTGTCCTCGTCCCCCGCCTGTGCCGGTGCCGGCCAGACCCCGGCCACCGACGCGGCGCCGGCGACCGACGACCGGCTGCTGTTCTACTCGATCCCCCAGACTCTTCTCACCGCAGCGCGAAACGAGGTCCTGGTGCGCGTCTGGGTCGACGGCGAGCGCTATCTCGAAGAGCGCGCCGAGGTCACCAGCGGCGCCGTCGAGATGACCCGCGAGAGTTCCCGGCAGGCGCTCGAGGCAAGCCGGCCGGAGGGCGCCGAGGCGCTGCTCGAGGCTCCCGACCGCGCGTCCGACGGCATCGTCCTCGAGCTCCTCGCCGACCGGCCGGAGATCCGCGCCCAGCTCGAGCGGCTGGCCGCCGGTCACGACGTCCAGGTCGAGGTGACGGTGGGCGGCGAGAGCCTGGACTACGAGTCCTTCGACGACTTTGCCCGAGCCAGCGAGGGGGTGGTCGCCTCTATGGGACTGCCCTTCGCCGCCCAGACGGCGGCGACGGTGTTCTCGATCTCGACCGACAAGCCCCAAGACCCACAGAACTTCTACGTCTGCGGCGACGGCAGCTGCGGCGGTGGCACGCCACCCATCGGTGAGACCTGCGAAAGCTGTCCGGAGGATTGCGGCGGTCCGTGCAGCATCTGTGGCAACGGCTTCTGCGGCGGCACCGAGACCTGCTCGACTTGCGCGGCGGACTGTGGACCTTGCGCCACCTGCCCGCTGAACCTGGGGACCCAGGAACGCCAGGTCTACCTGGGGAGCACGCCGTACACCACCTATTGTGCGGACGGCTGGCCCGGCATCATGTACTACACCTACACCCGCAACGACTACAAGAAGTACACCGTGCAGCGGACCCAGCAGTGCGACGGCTCGATCACCGAGACCGTGGTTCCGGGCTCGACCACCTACTTCTCGGCCTTCTGCTGGAAGTACACCGGCATCTACTGCTTCTCGCCGTGGGCCTACGCCTCGCCCATCTGCTTCTGATCCGCCCCTCCCCGAGTCCGCCGTGCAGCGCCGCGGGCGACGATGGGGCATCGAGACCGGGCCCCGGGGACTCCACGTCCCGCGGGGCCCGGTGGATCCTCGGGCTGCCGCTCAGCAGGGCGGATCGCTGACGTAGAAAGGCTGCGCGACGCTCCCCTGCTCGCCGTCGGCGTCCACCGCGCGCAGCTCGAGCGTCAACGAGACGCCGCCGCAGGTCGGTGCGACGACCCCGGCGGGGCTCCAGGTCAGAGACTGCGCCTGACCGTTGGCACCGCTCGTGGTGCCGATCACCACCTCACTGCCGCCGTAGAGATACGGACCCTTGAGCACCCACTCGTACTGGATCGGGCTCTTGCCGTCGGGATCGAGGGCCTTGCCCACCAGCGTCAGGCTCGCCGTTCGCGGGTAGGCCGAGCCATAGCCCGGCGCCAGGATGGTCACCTGCGGAGAGCCGCTCTGGGCGGCGTTCAAGACCTGGATCCAGATCGAGTCCGAGCCCTGGAGACCGTCCGCATCGGTACCGGTGACGGTCATGATCCGCCAGCCCGGGCTCGAAAAGGTGAAGACCGGGCTGCAACCCTGGGCGGTGCCGTCGGCCGAGATGCTCGAGGTCCACACCAGGCTGTTGCACGGCAAGGGTAGCCAGGTGTCGGCGTCGAAGGAGGTCGCCGCCAGGGTGACGCCGACCCCGGCGGTGACCGAGGAGCTGGGTGCCGGGGAGACGATCCATACGCTCGGCGCCGCGGTACTCGTCTTGACCACCACCCACGCCTCCGCCATCGCGCCCGCGCTGTCCGTCGCCCGGGCCTTGAGCACTCTCGGCCCGGTGCCCGAAAGCAGCACCTGGCGGCTGGCGACGCCGCCCACCACCGGATCCACACCCAGATAGCCGTCGAGGCTCGACGTCCAGGTCACCGTGCAACCGGAACACGCGGCACCGTCCTCGTGATCGCCGACGCTGGCGCTCAGCTGGACGCTGAAGAAGCTACCGGGACCGAGGCTCTGGCCGTTGGTCGGTGTGATGAAGGCGACGACCGGCGGCCCCTCCGCCGCCTCGACGTCGAGGGCGCCGAGATCCGCCTCGAGGTTGGCGACACCGGAGAAGATCGCGCGGGTGGTGAACGGGGTCGTATACCGCCCCCAGTTGAGGCCATAGAGGATCGCGTTGTCGGGGTACTTGGTCTTGTACACCGGCGAGCCGCTGTCCCCCTGGTCGCTGTCATAGTCCGCCTTGGTCTGGCACAACCAGGTGTTGGTCACCGGACCCGACGGCTCGATGTCGACGCAGGTATTGGTCACCTGTCCCGAAGTCTGTCCCGTCGTGCGGCCCGACTTCGAGACCGGGTCACCGGTCAAGGGGAAGTACTCGCGGCCGATGATCTTCCGCGTATGCCAGGCGGGGGTGTCGGTGAGGATGCGGCCGAGCCGCGTGGTGCTGTCGAAGGTGGTCTCGAAGAACGCGCTGTCGCTCCACCGGCACGAGGCGCCGCTGGGACAGGCGGAGACCTGGCCCTGGGTGAAAAGCGGCGGATCGGCGGTCTCCACCCCCGCGGCCCAGGCCGGGTTGGCGGGGCTCGGCTGGAAGAAGGTGACACCGTCGTTGAAACCGATGGTCGGTGTGCAGTGGGAGTTGGTCAGATAGCCGCGGGCCCCCGAGCGCTCGAGGATCGGGCCCAGGGTGCAGACGGCCATCAGTGTCGGATCGGGAAGCGGACGACCGATCTGGACCCCCGCTTTCATGGGCCGGAGCAGGGCCTGGTAGTCCGGCGGACCGCTCGACTCGACTTTGCCGGTGACCTCGAACTCGAAGACCTCGAGGGGCAGCTCGAGCTCCTCGAGGAAGGCCTCGACGATGGCTTGGACCTCGGCGTCCTCGAGGCCGATCCACACCCGGTTGTCGACCTCCTGGGTGTCGAGACCGGTGACACCGGGCAGGCTCAGGACGTCGCGAGCCAGGCGGCGATAGGTGTGGAGCTCCTGGAAGCCATAGCGCCCCTCGACCGGTTCGAGGAGCTCGGCGCCCAGGCGCTCGGGATCGAAGTACTCGAAGACCACCTCTTCCGCATCGCCGAGGGCGCCCTCGTCGGTGAGCACCACCCGTGGCTCGCCGTGCTCGAGGTAGAGACCGCCGAACTCGGGGACCTCGTCGGCGATGGCCCAGAAGACGTCGTCGAGGGTGACCGGCGGCGAAGGCGGCGCCTCGGGGAGGAGCGAGCCCACCGCCTGGCCGTGACAGGGGGAATAGGCCTCGAGGCGCCAGGCCGCGCCGTCGAGGGCCTGAGCCAGGAGGGCGAGATCCGCCGCGTCGAGACGGTGGTCGCAGGGCTCCGCGACGTCGGACAGACCCTCGGGGCCGGTGGTCGTCTGGCCGCTGGCGATGGCGTCCTCGACGACCACGAGGTCGTGCTGGCCGAAGCGGCCGTCGCCGTCGGCGTCACCGACGACCTGGCCGCCGGCGGCCCAGGGTGCCCAGGTCATCGCTGCGACCACCAGGACCAGCGCCGGCAGCCGACTCCGTTTCATCGATGGCTGGCGACGGGAAGACCGGCCGCTTCCCCTCGGGTCGGGACTCTCGGGCCGGATGGGCTCGAAAC
>JAGQSE010000537.1 GCA_020439725.1 Acidobacteriota bacterium | reverse complement strand
CTCGACCGGCTCGCCGTCCTCGTCGACCACGGTGCCCGAAAGCCCGGTGTTCTGGAAACGCAGCTCGACCTCTTGTTGGGGCACCGGCGCCAGCTCGACGGTCTTCGGAGCCGTGATGGCACCGTTGGGATGTGCATAGACGACCTCCCACGAACCTTCGCCCAACGCATCGGTGAGGAAGGCCCCTGAAGCGTCGACGTCGATGTCGACCTGCGGCCGCCCGCCGCCATAAACGCGCTGCCGAGGCGCACCGAGAGGCGTTGAGCTGCTCAAGATCAACGCCGGCGCGGTACCGCCTAGGGGTAGCCAGCTGAGATGCCCTCCCGAAACCGTCCGATCACCGACCAGGACCCGCCCGCTGACGCGGAAGTCGTCTCGTCGACAATCGACCTCGACCGTCTCGTCGCCGACCTCGATATCGACGGCCTGATCGCACACCAGATCTCGACCGCGGAGCACCGAGACTGTGACCCGGCCCGGCGGCACCTGCCGGATCAGCGCCCGGCCGTCGACCACGCTGGCGGTGAGCAAATCAAGATCGAGCCACTCGCCGCGAAGGTCCGCTCGGGCGATGGCCGCTGGAGCCCCCTCCGGCACGTCGCTCTCGTCGACCCAGACCTCGACGTCGGAGCCGCGGTAGAGGGGGATCTCTCCGGCGTCGACGACGTCTCCCTCCTCCGGCGGCTCGACCTGCCGGGTGGCCCGGGCCAGCTCGGGGGCCTCGACCCGAAGTAAGACCCCGCGCCGTGGCAGCCCCTCGAGCTCGAAAACGCCCTCGCGGTCGCTGGTCGTCGAAAGCAGATCCCCCTGCGCCCAGGAGACGACGGCGCCCGCCTCGGTCGGACGCGGCGCCCACACCCGCGCGCTGACTACCGCCGAGCCGTCCTCCTGCCGGACCACACGCCCCCGGATGGTCATCCCGGCCGGAGCGGCAAGGTCCCCGAGGTCACGCACCTCACCCGCCTCACCCGGGGACACGGCCACCCGCATCTCGCGGGTCGAGGGCGAGCGGAAGATCAGCTCGACGTTGGTTTCCGGCTCGAGGTCGAGAGCGAAGAGGCCATCCGAATCGAGCTCCTGGTCGTCGTAGTGCGAACCCGTCTGGATGCGTACCGTACCTTCCTCGACAGGGCGCCCCGAAGACGTCACGAACCGCCCTTCGACTCGAAACGCTCTGCGGAGCTCGAGCACCGGCGCGGGCTCGAAGGGCGGCTCAAACCGGCTTGTGGCGGGCAGATGCCCCTCCGCTTTGGCGCGCAGGCTAAGAACTGCCGTCTTCGGAGCCAGCACCTGCGCTCGACCTCGGGCATCCGTGGTGACCGGCGGGCCCGAAGGCGGCTGGACGGCGGCACCGGCGATCGGTTGCTCGAGGTCGTCGACCACCCGCACCGTGACCTCGGTGCTCGGAACCAGCTCGAGCTCTCCCAGGTCGACGACGGAGTCGGCGAGGTGGCGCCGAAGGCGAAGCTCGACAAAGCCCGGATGACGCGCACCCATCGCTACCTCTCCGTAGGGCAGGGAGTCGACGACGAATCGGCCGTCAGGGCCGCTTGTCGCACTGCGCTTCGCATACGCCGACGCGGCCGGGTCGATCCACGCCTCCGCCGTCACTTCGACGCCGGCCACAGGTTTGCCCTGGGCATCGACGAAGGTGCCGCGGAACGACCCTCCTGGTTGCAGGTCGATCTTGGCGGGAAGCGCGGAAGGCCACACCGACAAGATCCGCGAGACGTAGTCCGGACTGCTCACGACCAGCACCAGGGGCCGGACGTCCGGTACCGAGCGCAGCGAGATCGTGCCGTCAGCCGCGCTCCGCAGCTGCGCCAGCACCCGCTGCTGCGAGCCCTGCTCGACCATGACCGTGATACCGCCACGGAGCGGATCACCCTGCCGACTGACCAGGGTGGTCGACCGGGTGACCGCGGCGGCTGGGGTGATCGCCAGGTGGCTCTTTCCCTCCGGAACCTCGACCCACCACGAGCCCTGCTGCTGCCCCAAGAGCCGCACCCGCAATGGCTTGCCGGTCTCCCGCGGGATCCGGACCCGGCCCTTGGCGTCAAAGTCGAAGACGGGCAAGACCGCCTCCGGCACCTCGCCCCACATCTCAGCGGGCGCCGCCAAAAGCTGGAAGGCAGCGGCCCGCTTGGCCAAGCGCCCCGGCTTCATCTTGGCGGCGCCCGGAAGCTCGAGGGTGACCTCGAGAACCTCCTTGTCGCGTACCTTCGGCAACGACGCGAGGAGTGCAGCCGCGCCATCGCCGTCGGCCCGCCGAGGCGCTGCGCTCGGGCTCCACACCCATATCCCCTCGAGCCCCGCCAGGAGCTTGGGCTCGAGCTTTGGGGCGTCCAGGCCTTCCACCCGACCGTCCTGGTAGCGCAGCACCGCTCGGGTTCCGTGTTCGTCCGGGACCTTCGGGGCACCGTTTGCCGGCTTCGGGGGCACCTGTCCCATCGACCCGGCGACGAGCCCGAAGAGCAGCAGTCCGAAGCAGAGGCTGACGAAGGGTGAAGTGCGCGACATCCGGAAGTCTCCGGTACTACTCGCCGGACGGTGTCCGAGAGGTTCCAAGAAAGACAAGACGGGGAGGCTGGGCGGCCACTTCAGACGATGAACCAGAATCGAGGATGCGCCCGGGCCAGCTACTTCTTCGCCGGGCTCAAGTCTCGAAGGTAGACCAGCCTGGCTACCTGGGTCCCCGACCGCAGGTCGTCGTCAGCAGCGAGGAACCAGGTGTCGTCATACACCAGCAAGACGATCTCACTAGACAGGACATCTCCTCGGATGTGGGCATACTTCGAAGGAGAAGCTAGCGGCAGATTCAGGACTTCGGACCCACCGCCGGGCTCCAAGAGGACTAGCTGCCAACGGGACCCGGCTTCATCAGCCCGCCTGACGACCAGAGCGGGCTTTCCTCGGAAAATCAAGATCTCGTCGACGGTGCGGTACTTGTTGAGGAAACCCCATCTTGCATGGGGATCTCTACCATAGAGGAGCGCCTTGTCTGTGCCGAAAGAGCAATCGGCACCGATCCCCAGTGAGTCGAGATCCCAAGTATCGAGTAGCTCGCCGGAAGCGCTGAGCCGAAAGGCTCCCGGCTCTGCCCCCGGAACCACCAACAGGCTGCCGTCTGGCAAAAAGCGAACTCCGCCGATACCAAACGTCGGGCAGTTGTCCATCAGAACCGCCCCTGGCCCGGACGTTGACGCGAGAATCGGAGTCGGCGAGCCTGAGGCGTCTCCGACACGACCGATCCACGCGATGATTCCTTTGGGCGCGAGGATTCGGTCGGAGTCTCTATGAAGCCCAAGAACGGCAAAGTGGTCGCCCTGGGCGTCCAAATCGCCTATCGCCTCGAAAAAGGGGCTCCTTTCGAGCGAGACTTCACCGCGGCGTCCTTTCCAGCCATAGACGAAAAGCTCGGAAGCGAACACGACGTAGTCACCCGCCACCGCCACCCGAGACGTATTCCAGCTGTCTTGGCCGTCTACGGTGATCCGAACCTGGACAGGATCGGACTGGGTAGCCGGGATCTCCACGACGCCCGTACCTTGAACCGCGAGGAGCAGCGTGGAGCCGCCCGACCAGCGGACGTCCAAAGAACCCCGCAGGCTGCCCTTTAGGGTTACTTCGCGATCCACGACCAACCCGGCTTCTGGAGCTGCCTCCGCCTGTTTTACCGCCGGCGGGTGATCACCTCGGATCTGACCGTTCTCGACCGCAGCATTCCCCGGCTGGCCGACGAGCAGTAGGCTCGTCGCGATGATGAGCGATCTCATCGAGAGTCTCACTGAGCTGTCCTAAAACGGAAACTGTTGACGCGGCGTACAGGCATCGCCGTTTGTAACGCAAGAACCGCCGTCCTCACTCACGCATTCGGTACAGCCGGAACCCGTCATGGCGCAGTACGTGTTGCCGCCCGCGTAGAAGGGGCGGGAGTTCGAGTAAGAAGTGCACCCCGCATCCAAGCTTGAAGCGATAGACAGCATCACTAGCACTACCAAACCGCCAAAGGCCATCGCTGACCTCCGCCCCAGAAACCCACCTCGGAGTTGGGTCTTCATCAGTCTACCCCTTTCACATTCAGAGCGTTTTATCTTGTGTCACAGTCAGAGGACCGTGACACGCACCTGCGAGATTGACGACCTTGACGATACGCTACATGACGACACTTGGCAAGTTCCACAAACTCGCCTCGCTAAAGCATCGCGACGTGAGCGCCCACGGCCTGTCCTCGACCCTAACGATCCAGCTTCCCGCACAACTCTTCCGCCACCCGGGCCAGCCGGAACTGGAGGGTTTCGAGCGCCGGGCGGAGGGAGGTGCTCTTGTCGAGCGTCTGCGCGGTCTCCCCGACGAATTCTGCCAGGTTGAGGAGGTCAGAGATCGCGGCTTCGGGGGTTTCGAGCGCGGAACACTTCTTGTCGTTGGGCTCCGGCTCGCTGGCCTTGACTTCCCGCGCATTGATCAAAGCCATCTGGCCGATCCGGCGGGCAGCACAGGCCGCACCGGTGCCGGGTCCGTGCCACAGAGCGGTCTCGCGAACGGCCAGGGCCTTCTCCCAACCGTGAAGGTCGGACTCGGGAACGGGTAGGTCGGTCGCGTTGCACAGGCCCTCCATCCACCGAACCAGCTGGGCGCTCGCGTGGCCGGCAGCCTGGACGAGATCCCACTCTTCGGGTCCGACGTAGCGCTCCTGGCGGGCTGCGACGGCGTAGGTCAGGAAATGTGCGAGAAAGTGAAGCTCCAAGACGATGGCCTGGACCCTCGCCCGGGTCGGGTCGACACCGGACGGGGGTAGCCGGGCGAGGGCTCTTTGGAAGAGGCCAGAGAGAATGCCGAGAGCGAAGCGTTCTTCGTCTCCCTGAACCCAGTGGAAGAGAGCGGTTCGGAACACCGGGTCTGGCGAGAGCTCCGGGTACGCGGAGTCCG
>JAGQSE010000536.1:4334-5689 GCA_020439725.1 Acidobacteriota bacterium | reverse complement strand
CAGCCCATCGACTCATCGCTTGGCGCAAAGGTGAATGCGATCGGTGCGCTGGCGCACACCCTACGTTAGAAAGAAGCGTAGGGGCGGGTTTCAAACCCGCCCTCTGCGTGGGGCAGGCGACGCGGTTTCCGAGGATCTTGGGAGGCCGGGCGGGTTTGAACCCCGCCCCTACCAAGAGAAGGAACCGTGATTTGTGTCTTCGCCGCCTCGATGTGCTCGATGAGCTCTCGAAGCCGGTGGCGTAGAGACGGATCTCAGATCTACCTCGGTTCAGGCCCCGCCGGCCGCCACACCATCAACCCCACCGCCGCAACCAACGCCGTCCCGGCCCCGAGCCAGAACGGCGCCGCGGGGCCGAAGCCGTGCCATGAGCCCAAACCTTGCCAGAGCAAACCGGCGAGGAGGGAGGCGGGGAGGCTGAGGATTCCTACGGTGGCGTTGAACAGGCCGTAGGCGGTGCCGCGGATTTCGGCGGGGACGAGCTCGGCGACGAGGGCGCGGGCGGTGCCGTAGGAGAGGCCGTAGTAGGCGCCGTAGAGGATGAAGGTCACGACCACCTGCGCGGTGCTCTGGGCCAGGGCGAAGCTGGCGTAGAGCGCGGCGTAGACCAGCCAGCCGGCGACGATGAAGCGACGGCGGTCGAAACGGTCGGAGAGATGACCGGCGGGGGCGGAGACGAGGCTGTAGACCAGGTTGAAGGCGACGAGCATCGCGAGGACGCCGGTCACTCCCAGGCCACGCTCTTGGGCTCGCAGAACGAGGAAGCCGTCGGAGGAGTTGCCGAGCTCGAAGATCGCCACGATGCCGAGGAAGATCCAAAACGGGCGGCCGAGGTGGTCGCGGGCTCTGCCGCCTGCTCGTCCGGAGCCCTCAGCTTGGTTAGCGGGAGACCCTGGGGTCAAGTCTTGGGAGTCTGAGGTCTGGGCTTCCGAGTCCTGCGACCCCGCCTCCTTTGAAGCGGCGGGCCGCGGCACGTCGCGCGCTCCGACCGCCAGCGCGAGCACCGCGAGAAAGGCCGGGATCAGGCTCCACAGCACCAGGGTGCGGAAGGTCGCGGCGCGGAGCTCGACCTCGTGGGGCTGGATCGAGGAGACCAGGTAGAGCGCGATGAGGAGGCCAACGACCGCGCCGGCGGAGTCGGCGGCGCGGTGGATGCCGAAGGCGAGGCCACGACGCCCCTTGCGCACCGAGTCGGCCACCAGCGCGTCACGGGGCGCGGTGCGGATCCCCTTGCCGATGCGATCCGCCCAGCGCACCGCGGCGACGGCGCCCCAGCTGCCGGCGATGTAGAAGAAGGGCTTCGACAACGCCGACAGTCCATACCCCGACACCGCCAGCCACTTGCGGCTCCCGAT
>JAGQSE010000536.1:0-4222 GCA_020439725.1 Acidobacteriota bacterium | reverse complement strand
GGCAGCAGGTTGAGCAGCATCTCT
This sequence comes from Acidobacteriota bacterium, assembly GCA_020439725.1. GTDB lineage: Bacteria > Acidobacteriota > Thermoanaerobaculia > Multivoradales > JAHZIX01 > JAGQSE01. The sequence goes on along the minus strand of JAGQSE010000536.1, from coordinate 4,198 downwards.
GACGAGACGTCGGTCAGGAAACTGGTGATGCTCGCCGCCCAGACATTGCGGTCAAGGTGCGAAGCGTGGCTCCGGGTCGTATCGCCGCTGCCCTGGACCTCTGGATCGTTCATCAGACGCTGCTCGCGGGTTGAAGGTGTGTCGCTCGAGGTGACCGTCGGTGACTCTATACCTTCGCGTCTGGGCGGACGGCGGGCCTCGCCGGCGACGGTGAGAAGCGTCATGAATCTCGGTTGTCGTTCCTCGTGGCTTGCCATAGAATTTATGAGTTTCGCGTCGCAACACGTCGAGCCCCCGGGCATCGAGCCGTCTCGAAGCCGTTTTCCCCTGGTCCACCACACACAGTGCCCACCGCAGCTCCGCAACCAAGCACCGACACCCCGGGCCTCCGGTGGCCGAGCCGGCTCGATGCGGGGGTGGGGTTGGTGGTGGTGTTGTTCGCGGTCAACCTGGTGGCGGTGGCGGGGTTGGTGTCGGCACGGCGCGATGCTCGCGAAGCGATCCGCGGGCAGGCGAAGCTCGAGACGCGGACCGATGCCCGGGCCTTCGAGGTGCTGCTGGCGCAGCAGCACGCGGATCTGTCGTTCCTCGCGCGGTCGCAGCCGTTGGTGGGCCTCGGCGAAGAGATTCCCAGCGGCGACCCGGTGGCGCGGCGTTGGGCGCGGCTCGACGTCGAGGCGTCGCTTCTCCTCTTTCTTCAGTCGAGCCCGGCGGTGGCACGGCTCGAGGTCGGCTCGGGCTCGTCGCAGCTGGCGGCGGTGGCCGAACGGCGCGACGGGACTCCACAGCTGGCGGCGCCGGGGGATCCGCCGCCGGAAATCGAAGGCTGGCTCTACGCCTCCTGGCCGCTGGGTGGTGGGGCGGGGGAGCTTCGCGCGTGGGTCGATCCTGCACCGCTCCTCGCCACGGCGGGGCCCGGGCTCGTGCTCCACCGCGACGTGGCGCCAGAAGCATCGGAGCCGTCGGCGGCGCCGCCCGAGGACGCCGAACCGGTCCACAGCGACATGTGGGTGCCGCCGCTTGCCGGGTGGGTCGAGCGGAGCGCCGGGACCGGAGCGATCAGCGGCGCCGTCGAGCGGCTCGCCGATCGCTATCGCACGACCCTGCTCCTCAACGTCGCACTGATGCCGCTGTCCATCGTCCTCGGTGCGTTGACGTTGCGGCGCGTGCGACGGGTGGCACGGCTCGAGACCGAGCGCGAGCAGGAGACGCGGCTCAGGGCCCTCGAACGCCAGGTCCAGCACGCCGACCGGCTGGCGAGCCTCGGCCGCTTCGCCGCGGGCATCGCCCACGAGATCAACAACCCTCTCGAAGGCATGGCCAACTATCTCGAGCTCCTTGAGGACGACCTCGACGGCGGGCGCGAGGAGAGCGCGCGGCGCTGGGTGCCGCGGCTGCGCGAGGGCATCGACCGTGCTGCCGGGGTCGTCCGCCAGGTGCTCAGCTTTGCCGAGCCGGGGCGGGGCGAGGCGGCGCCGGTGGACCTGGCGCAGGTGGCCCAGGATGCGCTGGGGTTCCTCGGCGGCCACCCGGATTGCCAGAGCGTAGAGCTCGAGCTCATGGCCGGCGAGGCGGTGCCGCTCGTCGGGGACGCCCAGACCCTCGGTCAGCTGGTGCTCAACCTGGTGCTCAACGCCTGCCAGGCGCAGGGCGAGGAGGGGAAGGTCGAGGTGCTCGTGCGGCGGGACGGCGACGAGGCGGAGCTGGTGGTGCGGGACCGCGGTCCCGGTTTCCCGGAAGAGCTGCGCTCGAGCTCCTTCGAGCCGTTCCGTTCGAGCCGAGGATCGCTGGGTCTTGGGCTCGTCGTCTGCCAGGGAATCGTCACGCAGCACGGCGGCAGCATCGCTGCTCGCGAGCGCGACGATGGTCCCGGTGGTGAGGTCCGGGTGCGCCTCCCCCTTGGTACCGACGCGGCCCGTTCAGACACTGGAGATGCCGCATGAGCTATGCCGAGACTCCACGGGGCGAGGCCCCTCGGGGCAGCATCCTCGTCGTCGACGACGAGAGCTATGTCCGCGATTCGTTGGCCAGCGTCCTCGAGCGGCGCGGTTTCGACGTGCGTACCGCGGCGTCGGTGGACGAGGCGCTCACCCCGGAGCGCCTCGAAGCGATCGACGCGGTGGTCACCGATCTCAAGATGCCCGGTCGCGGCGGTCTCGAGCTGGTGTGCGAGCTTCAGGGCGAAGGAGCACCGCCGGTGATCGTGCTGACGGCCTATGGCACCATCGCATCGGCAGTGACCTGTCTCCAGGCCGGTGCCGCCGAGTATCTCTTGAAGCCCACCAACGCCGACGAGCTGGTGCTCTCCCTCGACCGCTGGCTCGGGCGGGCGAAGCGCGACCGCGAGCGCCGCTATCTACGCGCCGCCGCCACGGGGCCGGAAGGGCCCGAGCCGCTGGGCGGGTCGCGGGCCTGGCGGCGGGTCCTCGAGCTCGCCGGGGTCGCGGCGGGGGCCGAGGCGCCGGTGCTGCTGAGCGGCGAGACCGGCACCGGCAAGGAGGAGGTGGCGCGGCTGATCCACCGGCGCAGCCGGCGCCGCGATCGGGCCTTCGTCGCGGTCAATTGTGCCGCGATTCCCGTCGATCTCTTCGAGAGCGAGCTCTTCGGGCACCGCCGCGGCGCCTTCACCGGCGCCCTCGACGATCGCGAGGGTCGGTTCCGCGTCGCCGACGGCGGCACGCTCCTCCTCGACGAGATCAACTCGCTTCCGGCGACGGCGCAGGCCAAGCTCCTCCGGGTCCTCGAGGACGGCGCTTTCGAGCGGCTCGGGGATAGCCGTCCGACCCGCGTCGACGTACGGCTGATCTGCGCCAGCAACGCGCGTCTCGAGGACGAGGTGGCGGGGGGGCGCTTCCGCGCCGACCTGTTCTATCGCGTCAACGTCGTGACGATCGAGCTACCACCGCTCCGCGAACGCCTCGACGACGTCGAGCTGCTGGCGGATCACTTCTTGGCCCAGGCTTCGGCGGCTCAGGGCAAGCGAGTCGTCGAGGTGGCGCCGCGGACCCTCGAGGTGCTCTGCGGCCACGCCTGGCCGGGCAACGTCCGCGAGCTCAAGAACGTCATCGAGCGCGGAGTCTTGCTCGAGACCGGCGAGACGCTGCGACCCGAGAGCCTGCCACCGCTGTCGGGAATCAGCCCGTCGAGCACCTCCGAGGACCTCGAGCTCGCCGCGGTCAAGGCGCGGGCGGAGCGCGGGGCGCTGCTCGAGGCGCTGCGGCGGAGCGGTGGCGTGCGCAAGGACGCCGCGGCGCTCCTCGGGGTCGACGAGCGGAACTTGGCCTATTACCTCCGCAAGCACGGGTTGATGAGGAAGGACGATGACTGAGCAGCGAAGACGGTCCCAGACAACGGGAGCCGGGGTCTGCCTCCTACCCCTCGTGCTCGCGCTGGCCTGTGGACCCTCGGCGGAGGAGGCTCCGCTGCCCGCGCCGGGACCGGCGGAGAACGCGGTGCTCACCGACGTCACCGCGGCGTCGGGGGTCCGCTTCGTCCATCACAACGGGGCCAGCGAGGCGCGGTATCTTCCCGAGACCATGGGCTCCGGGGTCGCGATCTTCGACGCCGACGGCGATCTCGACGCGGACCTCTTCTTCGTCGATTCGCGGCCGGTGGCGGAGCTCGTCGCCGGTGGGCCAGCCAAGCCGCTGGGGGCGTTGTACAAGAACCGTGGCGACGGGACGTTCGAAGAGGTGACCGCGGGTTCGGGGCTTACCGGCGTGCTCCTCGGGATGGGGGTGGCGGCGGCGGACGTCGACAACGATGGTGACGACGACCTGGGCCGCGCCCCCGGTCCCCCGAGCCGCCTGCACCTCAACCGCGGCGACGGCACCTTCGATGACGCCACCGACGCCTGGGGGCTCGAGCGGACGGGGTTTGGCTCAAGTGTCGCCTTCCTCGACGCCGACGGCGACGGCTGGCTCGACCTCTTCGCCGGCCGCTATGTCGAGTGGAGCCCGGAGGACGACCTGCCGTGCCGTCCGGACGGCGAGCATCGTACCTATTGCACGCCCGAGGCTTACGCGGGGGTGAGCAGCCGCTTCTACCACAACCGAGGCGGTCGCGGCTTCGAGGACGTCACCCGCCAGGTGGGGCTCGAGCGGACCGACGGCAAAGCCCTCGGCGTGGCGGTGCTCGACGTCGACGGCGACGGCAAACCCGACCTGGCGGTGGCCAACGACACGGCGCGGAACTTCCT
>JAGQSE010000535.1 GCA_020439725.1 Acidobacteriota bacterium | reverse complement strand
GCGCGATGACCAGCGTCGTGCGACCGCGGCGCAGTGCCTCGAGCGCGGCCTGGATGTGGCTCTCGGCCTCGCTGTCGAGCGCCGAGGTGGCCTCGTCGAGGATCAGGATCGGCGCGTCCTTGAGCAGCGCCCGGGCGATGGCCAGCCGCTGGCGCTGGCCGCCGGAGAGCCGCAGGCCGCCCTCGCCGATGAGGGTGTCATAGCCGTCCGGCAGCCCCATGATGAAGTCGTCGGCGTAGGCCGCCGCGGCCGCCTCGCGGACGCGCTCGATGGGCAGGTCGTCGCGACCGTAGGCGATGTTGTGACGCACCGAGTCGTCGAACAGCACCGTGTCCTGGGTGACGATGCCGATCAACGCGCGCAGGCTCTGGAGCGGCATCGCCTTGATGTCGACGCCGTCGATGGTGACGCGGCCGTCGTCGGGATCGAAGAAGCGCGGCAGCAGGTTGACCAGAGTCGACTTGCCGGCACCGGAGGAGCCCACCAGCGCCACCATCTCGCCCTTGCCGATCTCGAGGTCGATACCGTGGAGCACCTGGCGCTGGTCGTAGCCGAAGAACACCCCCTCGAAGCGCACTCCCTTCGCCACCGTCTCGAGCTTGGGCCCGTCGACGTGATCGACGATCTCGTTGGGCAGCGCCATCAGGTCGGCGACCCGGTGAGCGGCCGCCAGCGCCTCCTGGAGCATCAGGTTGACCTTGTTGAGGCGACGGATCGGGTCGTACATGAGAAGCAGCGTGGTCAGGAACTGCACCAGCACGCTCACCGAGAGATTGCCGGCGCGGATGTTCTGGCCGGCGTAGATCAGCAGTCCCGCCGAGCCCAGCGCGGCCAGCGTCTCGATCACCGGGCTCGACAGGTTGGCGAGCACCTGGGCGCGCAGGTTGACCCTCAAATGGCGGTTCGTGGCCCGCGAAAAGCGCTGGAGCTCGAAGCCCTCCATGCCGAAGGCCTTGACCACGCGGTGGCCGCGGATGCCCTCCGCCAGCAGCTGCGCCAGGTCGGCCATGCGCTCCTGGCTGCGGTGGCTGGTGCCGCGAATGCCCTTGCCGAAGCGGATGATCGGGTACAGGATCACCGGCGTCACCACCAGGCAGATCAAGGCCAGCTTCGAGTTGATCGAGATCAGCAGCACGAGCATCGTGATCAGCGTCACGCTCTGCTGGAAGAAGTCGAGCAGGCGGTTCGACACCGCCACCTGCATCATGGTCACGTCGTTGACCACGCGGCTCACCAGCCCGCCCGACGCATGCTCGGCATGGAAGCGGCTCGATTGTTCGAGGAGCTTCTTGTAGAGGTCGTTGCGGATGTCGGTGGTCACCCCGAGCCCGACCCGCTGGAAGGAGTAGCCGCTGACGAAGGAGGCCAGGCTCCGGATCGCGTAGATCAGCACGAAGAGGAGGGGAACGAAGTAGACGACGCTCTTGTCGTCGATACCCAGCCGCCGCTTGAGCCACTCGTAACCGTCGTGGAGCCGGTCGGCGAGGTCGATGCTGTGCTCGATGCGCTTGAGAAAGGTCTTGGGCTCGGCGGCCTGGTGTCCCGCGTCCTGAGGCCCGGCGTCCGGGGAACCAGCGTCCAGAGACCCGGAGGTCCCTGCCTCCGGTGCGGGCTCGGCCTTCATGCCGATGCGCATCGTCATCGGCACCTGGTCACCGGCGAGCAAGACCTCGCTGAAGATCGGCTCGATCAGGGCCAGCATCGCCGCGGTGGTCGCCGCGAAGAGGAGCACGGCGCCGAGGGCCACCGCGGCCCACGGGACGTAGCGCCTAAGATAGGGCCCGAAGAACCCCGCCAGCTTCATCCTTCGGTCTCCTCCATCGCCGCCACCACCTCGTCCGCGGCACGCCCGCTGGCGCCGCCGGCGCCGAGGCGCTCGCGCAGCTGGGCGAGACCGCGGCGCATCGTCGCGATGGCCTCGGGGTCGCGGAGCAACGCCGCCGCCCTCGCCGCCACCGCCTCGGGATGCGTGCCGCGCTGCACCAGCTCGGGGACACTGCCCCGGCCGAGGACCAGGTTGACGAGGCTGAAGTGCGGCAAGCGTACCAGAAGCCGAGCGAGGACATAGGTCCACCCGGCAAGCCGGTAGAGGACGATCATCGGGGTGCCCAAGAGGCCCGTCTCGAGGGTCGCCGTACCCGAGGCGCAAAGCGCCAGGTGGCTGTCGGCGATGACTTCGAAGCGGCGTGCGGAGACGATCTCGAGGGGTAGGTGGTGGGCCTCGAGGTGACGCTCGAGGAGGGCCTGGGAAATCGTCGGGGCCCGCACCAGGCGGACGTAGAGCGGCAACTCCCCGGACATCCGCCTCACGGTCTCGAGCATCCCCGGCAGCAGCGCCTCGACCTCGCTCGGCCGTGACCCGGGCAGAAGAGCCACGTGGTACGGGCCGCCCTCGACCGGCCCGCGGCTCCACACCTGCTCAAGGCGGGGCACTTCGTCGACCAATGGATGACCGACGTGGACCACGCGGACGCCGTGATCGCGATAGAAGTCGACCTCGAAGGGGAAGAAGACGAGCATGCGATCGACCAGCCGGGCGATCTTGTGCACCCGCCGACGACGCCAGGCCCAGACCTGCGGGCTGATG
>JAGQSE010000534.1 GCA_020439725.1 Acidobacteriota bacterium | reverse complement strand
GCCCGGCGCGTCGATCCAGCGGATGGTCGGCGGCACCGCTGCCCCTTCGTGGTCCTTGATCGAGGCCAGCTTCGTCTTGTAGCCGTGCACTGAGTCCTGGATCAGGCGGTTGGGGTCGTAGGGATAACGCTTGGCGGCCGGCGTGTCGGCCTTCTTCCTGAAGCTCCCATATCGGGTTCCACCCGCGTCCGCTCCGACGTCCGCGATGAGGAAATCATCCCCCCGATAGCGTACCGTTGCGCTGACCTGCTGCTGCTCGGGACAGAGCTCAGGCGTACTGCCCGCCTTGAGCTTCGCCAGGACCTCGAAGTTCATCCGCATGCGGTCGTAGGAGCCGTCCGCCTTCTTGTGCGCGTTGGGACCCAGCGAGCGCGCGGTCTTGCCCGCGCCGAGGAGCCCACGGCCCGCAGGGAAAACCAGCGTGTCGCCGGAGTCTCCGCTGTCGCGGACATCGATGTCAGTGCACTCGCAAAACGGGCTTGCCGCTTCGAGCTCGAAGGGTGGCTCCCGCTCGCCGCCGTAGATCTCCTCGCGGGGAATCCGCGCGTTGGTGAACCCGACCAGCCCATGGTCGTCGGTGACTTCGAGGCCGATGATCGTATCTCCGGTCGCAGGGGGCATCTTCGCCTCGACCGTGGAACCGAGCATCTGGGCGCCGCCGGGAAGGAGCCAGCGGGTCTTGACGATGTTCCCCTGGGGGCTGGTCGACGCCGACCCGTCGAGCCGGAGGGTGACAAGGGTGGGGTCGCGAGCCAGGAGCTCGATGCGGAGTTGGGCTTCCGGCGGCTGTTCGACCTCGACCGTGACCTGGGTGGTGCCCCGGTTGCCATGGGCATCGATCATGCGAGCCCGGAGCGTGTAGGCACCACTGGGCAAAGCAGACGTGTCCCAGACGAACTGGGCCGTGTCGTCAAGGTCGAGGCCAAAGACACGATCGAGCTCGTCGAAGCCGGTGGCGGCGGTCGAGACCTCGAGCACCGTCGTCTCGACGTCGGAGCCGACGGCGAAGGGCAAAGGATCGAAGGTCGCGTCGGGGTCGCTGCCGTTGAGGATGCCGGGTAGCAGGTCCTGGACGCGGATCAAGTACGTACCCGAGACCGTGGCTCCCTCTTCGAGATCGAGGATCCGCGGCAGCGGGGCCAGTGGATCGCACAGATCATCCTTCCCCGGCAGCGGCAAGTGACCGAGCTCGGCGAGCTGGGCGGTGTGGGCCGGAGCCAGCTCCGGAAGCCGCTCGAGACCCTCTTCGGTGGTCCAGGCGACGCTTGGACAGGGGTCGCAGGCGTCGCCCAGACCGTCTTGATCCGCATCCTCCTGACCGGGATTGCTGGTCTGAGGACAATTGTCGAAGGGGTTGATGAGCCCGTCTTCGTCCTCGTCCTGTGCGTGGTGGACGACGCTCGACTCGAGACCTCCGATCACCAGCAGTGGAAGGTCGGTGGTCACCTCGACGGCGACGACCTTGGGCAGGTCCGGGTCGAGCGGCCCCACCAGGTGGAGCTTGTCGTTCTTGTCGACGATCTCGACGTAGAAGAACGTCTTGCCGTCGCGCGTCACATAGTCGATGCGCTGGCGCTTGACATCGGTGGGCTCGAGGTCGTGAAAGGTCTCGCTGAACGTGACCTTGCGACCGTCCTTGGTCACCTGGCCGCGGGCCGTAACCGAGTTGCCGACGTGGATCACCTCGACGTTCGCGGCGACGAACTCCTGGCCGGTGTCGTCCCGCGCGATCCAGCGCATCTCGTAGCTGTTCCCCACCTCGCTGGCCGGGATGTCGACGTCCTCGAGACGCGAGCAGACGATGCCCTCGATTCCCGGGGTCCAGCGAAATCCACCCGCCTCGCCTTGAGTGCGAATCTCGAGGTTCCCGCCCGCCACCGCCAGACTCGCGGAGCCGATGGTGGCCACGGTGGCAGGCACAGAATCGCCGTCAAAACCCTCTTCGACGCGCCCGCTGGGCTCGGGCTGACAGCCGGCTAGCAGCGCCGCGGCAATGGCGACCAGGACGACGGCGACGCGGGACCGTGGGATAGAGAGCCTCATGCCTTCTTCCTCCCATAGGTTGTACGCTGAATGAATTGTTAATCTTCAGCATATCACACCTTCGACATGTGACCATGCAAGCAACTCGGCACTCCGACGGGAGGAAGCCTCGATGCCGAGACGAGAGGGGGTGCGGGGCGACCGGCGGCGCGGCGGGTGATCGCCAGGCCGAGCTCGTCATGGCGCCGTAGAGAACCGAACCAAGGCAGGCGGCTTCTTACACTCTCGACCTCGTCCGCAGCCGACCCATGGCCACGGCCGCGAGGAGCAGGGCCAGGAGGGCGAGGGCCGGAGGGCTCATGGGCACCTCGACGACGTCCACCGCCTCGACGGGGCAGTCCGCCGCGGTCGCCGGAGCTTCGAGAAAGGGCTCGAAGGCGACGGTGCCGAAGGCGCCGTCGGCGGAGTCGAGGACCATCTCCCCGGCGCCACCGGGGTTGGCGGGATGGGTGGGGCCCAGAGGGCTACCCCAGAAGTTGGTGGTGGCATCGAGGGGACTGTCGCTCAGGAGCTCAAGGCCCACCCCCGAGGCGTTGGCGGTGAAGTTGGAACAGTGGATCGAGCCGGTAGCTCCCGGCTGGAAGTCGACGCCGGCCCCCACCTGGTTGCCGGTGAAGGTCGAGAGGGTGACCCGCAGGCTCTCCTTGGGCGAGGCCCGGAGACCTACGCCGTTGGCCTCCACCTGGCTCTCGATCAGGGAAGCTCTTTCGACCCCGGGCAGCAGCACTCCCGCCTCGACGTTGTTGCGGGTCGTCACCTGCCGCAGGACGACAGAGGGACCCTCGGGAGCTGCTGCGACGGTCTCGATGCCGGCCCGGTTGTCCTCGAAGGTGCCGCCGTCGACGAAGAAGCTCGAGGGCCCGGTCAGCAGGAAGCCGACGGCCAGACCCGCCTCCAGGTTCCGGCTCCCCTCGACGTTCGTGAGCACCGCCGAGCCGGCACCGACGAGGAATCCGTAGCCGTCGCCGGGGAGGCCCCCTCCCCCGCCGCCGAGGTTGTCCGTCGCCCGGGAGGCATCGAGGGTGAGCGATTCTGCCCCGATCAGGGCGCCGCCGCCGTTCTGCTCGAAGACGCTGCCCGAGACGTCGGCGGCGGTCGCCAGGAGGACCATCCCGAGATCCCCGTTGCCCCGGGAGGTCAGGTTGGAAAAGACGACACTGCCGTTGAAGAAGACGCCGATCCCGACCTCGCCGTTGTTCAGGGCCTGACTGTTGGTGAGGTGCAGGGGTGCTGGAGCTCCCAGCTCGGCCTCTCCAGTTTCGGGGGGACCGGAATGGCGCCCTTGCTGCCAGGCGGCCAGGCGCTCGGGGAGGGTGAGGCGGCGATTCCGGGAGAGCGGGTCCTGGAGGAACCCGTCCCGAGAAACCAACGAACCGAGAGAACTGCCGCAGGGAGGCATGTCCGAAGGCGCCTGCTGTAGCTCCATCCCGGGGCCGGTGTTGGAGAGGGCGACCAGCCCATCGAGCTCACCGCCGTTGCAGGTCACGGTGCCGATACCGCCGCCGTTGGCCGTGGCACGGAGGTTCGCGGCAAGGAGGCTCGAGAGCCCGAAGAGCACCATCCCGCCGTCGTTGTGCTCCGCCACCAGGTCGGCGACGTCGAGGACGCCGGTCTCGGAGCCGAGGTTGAGTCCAAAGTCGGTGTTGAGGACGGCGGTGAGGTTCCGGGCGGTGAGGTTGCCCGCCGCTGCCAGCGTCATGCCGGAGCCGCCGCAGCCGGTGGCCAGCAGGTCGCTGGCCACGATATTGCCGGAGACCAGGGCGAGGAAGCCGTCGGAGTCCGGGGAGGTGGCCTCCAACCCGCGCAAGGTGAGGTTCATGTCGACCTCCCCCACCATCAGGTCGAAGGCCCCGAGGGCGCGGCCGCTGCCTGGTCCCCCCGGCGCCCCGGGGTCGATCCGCGCCTGCCCCATGGTGGGAGCGCCGCCGGTATCCACCCCCTGGATCGTCAGGTCGCCCAGGGTCTGGCCGATGGCGCTGCCCATGGTGGTCAGGTCGACGCTCTCGGGGTAGATCCCGGGGAAGACGCGGATCGTGGCCGGTGCCGGACCGGCGTTGTCGACGGCCTGCTGCAGGGTCGTGAAGCAGGGGCTCGCACCGGCGCAGATCCCCGCCGGGTCGGCGTGGGTCGTGGGGGCGGCCGCGGCGGGAAGGCCCGCGAGACCGGCGACGAGAAGGGCGAGGTGGACGTGGAACCCGGTACAGGAGCGGCGCGGCATCGACGACATGGACCTTCCTCCAGAGAGTGCGACGGCCGGTGCGGGCGCTCCCTCGAAGCGGCCGGCCCGGACGTTCGTGCTTCTATCGGAAAGAACACCGCGAGAGAGGGAAAGCGAACGCACCAGGAATGGGCGACGAGGGCGCCGCCCTCCCACCCGTCAACGTTCCGCGGTCTCTCGACGCCCCCCTGCCGGTCGATGGAAGGACTTCGGGAAAAGAATTCGGGGACACGATACGGAATTCGGCAGCGTGGCTTCGCCGGCTGCGCTAAGGGAATTCCGTATCGTGTCCCGGGTTCTTCGGGTTTTTGAATCTCAAAGCACCGGTGCCCAGGGCAGGACGATCTCGACCTCGAGACCGCCGCCCTCCCGGTTGGCGGCGCGGACTCGGCCGCCGTGGACCTCGACGGCGCGGCGGGTGATGGCCAGCCCGAGACCGGTCCCCTTCGAACCGGCGCCACGGGCGAAGGGCTCGAAGAGCGTCGCGAGCTCTTGGGCGGGAACCCCCTCGCCGCGGTCGAGCACCCGCACGGTCACTTCGCCGGCGTCGGGTCGGGCGTCGAGCCGGACCTCGACCCCCGCTTCCCCGGAACCGTGGTGGATGGCGTTGCGGAGCACGTTCTCGAAGGCACGGTGGAGCAGCTCGCCGTTGCCGCGCAGGACGATCTCCTCGACGCGCCCTGGGTCGAAGCGGCAGCTCTGCCCCGACGCCTCGGCTTCGAAGGCGACGTCGTCGACCACCGAGCGGAGCAGCTCGACCAGGTCGACGTACTCGTCCACCGGTGGTGTCTTGGCTCCCTCGATGCGCGCCAGCGTCAGCACCTCGCCGATCAACCGGTCGAGACGGTGGGCCTCGCTCTCGATGCGCTCCAAGGCTTCGGCGGTGCGCTCGGGGCGCTGGCGCGCCAGGTCGAGGGCGACGGTCAGCCGTGCCAGCGGTGAGCGCAGCTCGTGGGAGACGTCGTGGAGCAGCTGCCGGCGCGCCTCGACCATCTGCCCGAGGCGCTCGACCATCAGATCGAAATGCCGCCCCAGCTCGCCGAGCTCGTCGTGACGGCGGCCCAGGCTGGGCTCGACCCGGACGTCGAGCTCGCCTTGGGCCATCTGGTCGAAAGCCCCCTTGAGCGAGCGGATCGGTCGCGCCAGGCTGGCGGCGAGGAGGAAGCTGAACCCCAGGCTTCCCAGGGCGAGGGTCAGCAGGCCCAGCCAGGGCCAGTCGATGAGGAAGCGCAGCCAGATGTGGTCGGCGGGGCCCAAGCCCTCGGGGTAGAAGATCCAAAAGGTCTCACCGGTGGCGGTGCGAACGCTCTGCACGGGAGCGTCGTCGGTGTCCTCGAGGGCCAGGAGCTTGGCTTCCACCATCACCTCCGGCGCCACCTCGCGGCCGAGGAGCTCGTGGCCCCCGGTATCGACCACGAAGGGCGGCTGACCACGCCCTGCGGGCCAGCGCTCGGCGAGCTTGACGATCATTTCGGGACCACCCAATCGGAGGCTGGTCGCGGTGCTCGAGACCAGGAAGCGGGACGGGCGAGCGAAGCTCACCAGGTTGTGACGGGCGACCCATTGCTCCTGGAACTGCCACAACGCCAGCGCCATCAGCAGACCGACACCGATCATCGCCAGCCAGAAGGAGAAGAAGATGCGCCAGTAGAGCCGGGTCACGTCATAGCTCCGGCAACAGCTGGTAGCCAAAGCCGCGGATCGTCTGGATCGGTGAGCGACCGTCGGGGAGCTCCCCGAGCTTGGCGCGCAGGTGGCTCATGTGGACGTCGATGCTCCGGTCGTAGCGGGTCAGCGGCCGGCCGAGGGCGCTCTCCGACAGCTCCTCCTTGGTCACGACGCGCCCCGGAGCCCGGGCCAGCGCCTCGAGCAGGTTGAGCTCGGTGGAAGTCAGCTCGAGAGCCTCACCATCGAGCGTGGCCAGGCGGCGGGCGCCGTCGACCCGCAGGCGGCCCACCACCAGCTCGCGCTCGAAGGCCTTCTGCTCCGGCTTGTGGTCCGGATGTGTCCGGCGCAGGATCGCGCGCAGGCGCGCCACCAGCTCGCGGGGGGTACAGGGCTTGGCTACGTAGTCGTCGGCGCCGAGCTCGAGCCCGACGACGCGGTCGACGTCGTCGCC
>JAGQSE010000533.1:1939-2576 GCA_020439725.1 Acidobacteriota bacterium | reverse complement strand
GTGCCCGGGTCAAGCTGCGGCGGGTGCGCGACACGCAGAACCTGCGGCGCCTCGAGAAGGAGATCCACGAGGTGGTGCGCGAGATGAAGAGCGCCATCTCGGAGAAGAAGTTCGAACGCGCCGTCTACCTCCGCGAGCGCGAGATCGAGCTGCGCGAGGACCTCGAGCGGATGACCCGGATCACCGAGGACGACGGCATCCTCGAGGTCACGGGCGGTGACATCGAGGCGGTGATCTCCTCGTGGACCGGCATCCCCGCTGCCAGCCTGCAGAGCGCCGAGGCGGAGAAGCTGATGCACATGGAGGAGACGCTGCGCCGCCGGGTGGTGGGCCAGGACCGCGCCATCAGCGCCATCAGCCGCGCCATCCGCCGCTCGCGGCTCGGGGTCAGCAACCCGCAGCGGCCGGTGGGCTCGTTCATCTTCCTCGGGCCTTCCGGGGTCGGCAAGACCGAGGTCGCCCGGCGTCTGGCGGAATTCCTCTTCGGCAGCGACAAGTCCCTGGTGCGCTTCGACATGAGCGAGTACATGGAGAAGCACGCCGTGTCCAAGCTCATCGGTTCGCCGCCGGGCTATGTGGGGCACGAGGAGGGCGGCCAGCTCACCGAACGGGTGCGCCGCCACCCCTACTCGCTGGT
>JAGQSE010000533.1:0-1879 GCA_020439725.1 Acidobacteriota bacterium | reverse complement strand
ACCCTCACCGACGCCTATGGCAACCAGGTGGACTTCAAGAACACGCTGGTGCTGATGACCTCGAACCTCGGCAGCAAGTTCGTGTTGCGCAGCGCGCGTATGGGCTTTGGCGACGAGGAGGGGTCGAAGGCGGATTTCCGGCGCATCGAGGACGAGATCCTGAGCGAGCTGCGCCGGGCCTTCAGCCCCGAGTTCATCAACCGCGTCGACGAGGTCATCGTCTTCAACCCTCTGGGCTCGGAGGAGCTGCGGGCGATCGTCGACATCCTGCTCGCGGACGTCAACCACACCCTTGGAGAACGCGGCCTCGGGGTCGAGGTCGACCAGGAGGCCAAGGAATGGCTCCTGGAGAAGGCCGGTGTCGATCCCTCCACCGGCGCACGTCCCCTGCGGCGCACGATCCAGCGCTACATCCAGGACGCCGTCTCGGAGATCCTCATCACGCACCACGGCGAGACCATCGAGCGCATCGTGGTCGACGTCGAGGACGGGGTGCTCCGTCTCCGGGAAAGCGCGCAGGAAGTGATCAGCAACAGCAACTGAGCCGCGACGACGGCGGCGGGGCGGGGGTGAGCGGCAGGGCCGTCGCCGCGCTCATCGAGATGGGTAGGTCATGATGCCTTGGACGACGACCCGACGGAAGCGGTATCACGCCTGGACGGTGCTCCTGCTGGTGTTCAGCCTGGTGATGCCGCCGGTGGCGCTGGGCGACCTCGAGAGTTTCGAAGGGCGCCGCATCGACGCCATCGAGTTCGAAGGCAACCGTACGTTGGCGGAGGAGACGCTGCTCTACTACCTCGGGGTCGAGGTGGGGCAGACCCTCGACCAGAAGGCTCTCAACGACGCCGTCCGTAGCCTGTGGGAGACGCGGCTCCTCGATGACCTCTCGATCGACGCCGAGGCGTCCGGCGACGACGGCGTCAAGCTCGTCATCCACGTCGTCGAGCGGCCGGTCATGCGCTCCATCGACTATGTCGGGTTGAAGCGCGTCAGCCGCACCGACATCGAAGAACGCATCGCCGCGGATCGCATCCAGATCTTCGAAGGGGACACCGTCCGCCGTGGTGAGCTGCGCCGCCTCGAAGCGGCCATCGAGTCCCTCTACCGCGAGAAGGGGTACCGCTTCGCCGACGCCCGCTACGACCTCGAGGAGGTGTCACCCAACGAGCGCCGGGTGGTGTTCACCATCGACGAGGGCAACCGCGTCCGCATCGACGACATCGCCTTCGAGGGCAACACGGTCTACAACGACTGGCGGCTGCGCCTGGCGATGACCAAGACCAAGCAGTCGGGCATCCTCTGGTCGACGCTCAAGAAGGACATCTACAACCCGGCGAAGCTCCAGGAAGACCTCGAGAAGGTCCGCAAGGTCTACCTCGAAGACGGCTACAAGAACGTCACCATCGGCGAGCCGATCATCGAGGTCAGGGCGACCAAGCCCAACGCCGCCACCCCCGAGGCGCAGAAGCGCCGCATGTTCATCACCGTCCCCATCGAAGAGGGCGAGCGCTGGAAGTTCGGCGAGGTCACCATCGAGGGCAACGAGAAGTACAGCGACCAGCAGCTGCTCCGGGCCTTCGAGAACCGCACCGGCGACTGGTTGCGGTCGAAGAAGATCGACGACGGGCTCAAGGCCGTCGAAGAGATCTACAAGAACACCGGTTTCATCGGTGCGCGGATCACTCCCGAGCTGGTCGAGCGCGCGGACCGCACCGCCGACCTCATCGTCCACGTCGACGAGGGCGATCAGTTCCGCGTCGGGCGGATCACCTTCAAGGGCAACACGCGCACCCGCGACAAGGTGCTGCGCCGCGAGCTGCGGGTCCAGGAGGGCTACCTCCTGAGCCTCCGTGCGATCCAGAACAGCCTGCTCAAGATC
>JAGQSE010000532.1:2482-6690 GCA_020439725.1 Acidobacteriota bacterium | reverse complement strand
CCTCGATGTCGAGCTTGCCGCAGAAGAGGAGCCGCAGGCAGTCGGAGCGGCCCGTGGTGACCGCCACCCGCATGAAGTTGTGGACCCGCAGCAGCCCCCCCAGGTAGACGTTGTCCTTGGTGAAGGGCGCCCCTCCCTCGAGGACTCCGCCACGAAAGACCCGGCGGCTGTTCTCGAAGGCCTGCTCCTCCCCCACTCCCCGCTCGAGGAAGAAGCGGTAGACCTCCAGGAAGTCCGCTCCCTCGATGGCCATCTGGATGGCCAGCACCCGGTCCGCCAGCCGGCCCATGCGGTCGAGGTCCGAGGAGCCCGTGATCATCTCGGCGAAGACGGCCAGGCCTTCCTGAGTGCGGGTGGTGCCCGGGTGCCCCCCGGCCAGGATGGGCAGGTCCTCCTGCCAGCGGCCGTTCAAGGAGGTGGCGACGTGGATCAGGGCCTCGTGGTGGATGAGCTGAGCGATGTCCCGGTCGGAAAAGCAGGCCGTCCGCCGGAGCCGGATGGCCCGCGGCCCGGCGAGCGCATTGGCGGAGAGCTCCTCGACGATGACCACCTCCGGCGCCTCGTCGCCGAAGGTCTCCCGCGCCGCCGCCCGCATCTTCTCCGCCACCGCGCTCGCCAGGTGGCAGGCCGGGGCCGGCGCCCCGACGTCGATGTGGGCGAGGCCGCGGATGACCGAGTCGAGCTTCCTCGCCAGCCCCAACGAGGTGGTGGCCTGGTCCGGCAGGGTGTCCTCGGGCCCGGGATAAAGCCGCCGGGAGTGCTCGTAGAACTCCCGGGTCCCCACCGCCGCCAACATCCTCGCCCCGCTCTCGATGGCGTCGGCGATCCTCCCGAACCAGGCGTCGACCACTTCATCCCCGCAGCAGAGCCTTCTCGCCTCCCCCACCGCCGCCAGCGCCGGCCCCGGATCGAGGGCCTGGTAGGTCACCCGCGGCAGCTCCCGCGCCCCGGCCGCAAAGAAGCTCCGCCGAACCTCCTCCGGCCAGGCGATCGCCCGCAGCACCCGCACCGGCTTCTCGGCCTCCCGAAGAATCGAAGCTTGCCGGCGAATGGTCTCGAGGGTCTTGGGCGAGAAGCTCATGGGCGGGATTCTGAGCCCATCGGCCGGGGGCTGTCCAGGGGGCGACCCGCATCGCCACCGGGGAGAGGGTACGGCTAGGTGGCGCCGAGGCCGGCTTCGATCTCGCGGCTCAACCAGGCGCGGGCACGGCGCCAGTCGCTGCTGACGGAGCGCACCGAGATGCTCAGCGCCTCGGCAATCTCGGGCTCCGTCATGCCGCCGAAGAACTTGTACTCGACCACCCGGCCCAACCGCTCGTCCTTCGCCGACAGCCGCTCTAGCGCCTCGTCGACGGCCAGCAGCGTCTCGCCGCGGTCGCCCAGCGGCAGGTGGTCGACGTCGTAGTCGGTGTGGACGTGACCGCCGCCGCGCTTTTCCGCGCTCCGCTTCCGGAAGTGGTCGACCAGGATCTGCCGCATCGCCCGCGCGGCGAGGGACAGGAAATGCACTCGGTCGTGGGCCTCCAGCCGCTCGCGGTCGAAAAGCTTGAGGTAGGCCTCATGAACCAGCTCGGTGGTGGCCAGGGTCGCCTGGCGACGCCGGCGCTGCGCCTTGGCCAGTCGGCGCAGCTCGCCGTAGACGTGCTCGAGGAGCCGTTCGGCAGCCTGGCGGTCGCCGTTGCGCGTTTCGATCAGCAGCTGCGTGGTGTCCTGCATCGCGTCCGCCTGGGTCTCAACCCCTCGCCCGGCCCATCAGCTCCTGAAGAAGCTCCTGCGCCACGCGATAGCCCGGCCGAAGCTCCAGCGATCGCTCGGCGGCGGCCCGGGCTGTCGCCGCCGCAGGCGCGGCGTCCTGTGCGCGCGCTTCCAGCCAGGCGGCCCGAAGCGCTCTGAGGCGAGCGACTTCGAGGGCCGTTTCGGCCGCCTTCGGGTTCCGCTCCACCGCCGCCTGGGCCGCCGCGAGCCCGCTCTTGATTGCGGGCCGAGGATCGCTGCCGGCAGCGACCGTCTGGCGCGCCCGCAGCCACAGCGCCCGGGCCCGCAACTGATGCAGGGTCGCCAGGTTGGGGTTCTTCTCCAGCCCGCGATCGAGGAGATCGAGGGCAGCGGCGATCTGCGCCTGCGGCTCGATGCTTCGCTCCTGCCGCCATCGAGCCTCTAGAAGGGCGATACGGGCGGCATGGGCGAGGTCTTCGGCATCGCCGCTACCGATTGCCGTGCCGCGCTCCGCCCACTCCCGGGCCCTCGTGAGGGCCGCCCTCGGATCCTCGCCCCGCTCCATCGCCCAACGCGCCAGCAAGGCCTCGCCGCGGGCCTGGATCGTGTAGGCGAGGGCGAGCTTCGGCCAGGCCGCGAGCACCTTGTCCAGCCACGGCTGCGCCTCCCTCACCAACGCCGTCGGATCGGCGCCGCGGTCGAGCTCGAATTCGGCGCGCTCGACCAGCACCTGGCCGA
Source organism: Acidobacteriota bacterium (assembly GCA_020439725.1). GTDB lineage: Bacteria > Acidobacteriota > Thermoanaerobaculia > Multivoradales > JAHZIX01 > JAGQSE01. Next base: position 4,236 of record JAGQSE010000532.1, on the reverse strand, counting down.
GGTTGAAAGGGGTGCCCAGGAACCCCGGATTGAGCTCGATGGCCCGGCGGAAGGATGCCTCGCTGGCGGCGAACATCTCCGTGGCATCGGCGCCGCGGTCGCGCCGGAGGATGCCCAACTGCTCGTAGGCGAGGCCCAGGTTGGCGTGACCGCCGAAGTACTCGGGAACCTGTTTCGCCGCCCGAAGGCCTGCGGCGACGGCATTTTCGAAATGCCTTTCGGCGTCGCCGCCGCGGCGCCTCTCGAAGTCGCCGAAGTAGAGCTCGGCGAGACAGAGGGAGACCAATGAACCGGCGTTGCGCGGTTCGACCTCGATCCCCTTCTCGAGGGCGGCGACCGCTGCGGAATAGGCCTGCGTCGGATCTTCACCGCGGGAGGCGGCATGGGTCCCGCCGACACGGTGCAGCCCGGCCAGCGCGACCCACGGCCTGGAATCGCCGGGCCGCGCGAGGCCGGCCGCGATCTGCGCGTGGCGCATGCCGGTCTCGAGAGTGGATCGCGGGTCGAGTCCGGCCTGGAGCTGGTGGTCTGCCCAACGTCGCTCGATGTAGGCGATCCGCAGGTGGCCGAGGGTCCGATCGGGATTCACCTCGATGGCACGCCGGCAGGCGGTGAGGGCCTGCTCGCGGAGCTCCTCGACGCCCGCTCGCTCGCCGAGGAACTCGCGCCACAGCACGTGCTCCCCCAGCTTGCACAGCCCTTCGTGTCCGCGCTGATCGCTGCGGCCGACGTCGACCGCCCGGCGAAACGCCGACAGCGCCTCCTCCTGGGCCCGGCGCGCATCGTCGATCCGGCCCTCGCGGGAGGCGACGGTCTCCATTTCGACGAAGATATCGCCGGCGAGAAGATCCGCCTCGTAGAACCAGGGCGCGACCTGCGTCAGCGCGCCCAGACGCAGGGTGGCCGACGCGAGCTCACCGCCACAGAATTCGAGGGCGGCGGACACCAGCTCAGACTCGGCCGCATCTCCGCCGGCCGCCTCGAGGGCGCGGATCGCCGGCCGGCGCAGCTCCGTCTCGATCTCGCGCTGGCGCTTCTCGCGCAGCTCCGCCATCCTGACGCCGACCAGGTCGTCGAGGGCCTGGCGGTACAGACGGGTGAGGGCCATGCCGAGGGCGTAGGCGACGCGGGGCTCGGTGTAGCCGGCCTCCCAGGCCTGCTCCAGGTGGGCGCGCGCCTCCTCCTCCTCGCCCAGGCCCAGGTGACCCCGGCCCAGGGCGTAGTGTCCGATGGCGCGCGAGGCACCGTCGAGACGCTGCATCTCGTCCTCGATGGCGGCCATGCGGGACCGTACCTGCTCGAGCTCAGGGCGCACGTCGTGAAGCGGCGCCATGAAGGTGCGCTGGAGCATCGCGTCGATACGCTCGACCTCCTGACCGAAGCGCTGGGCGGTGGCGGCTCGCCGGCCGGCGGTCCACCGTGCGTGAACGGCGACCGCCCCGAGGGCAGCGAGCAGGCCGAGCGCGACCGTCAGCGCGGCCGCCGCGCGGCGGTGCCTCCGCACCTTGCGGACCAGCCGTTCCATCGCTCCCACCGGTCTGGCGAGCACCGGCTCGCCGCCGAGGAAGCGCTCGATCTCGTCCGCCAGCGCCCGCGCCGAGCTGTAGCGGCGCTCCGGGTCCTTGTGCAGAGCTTCCAGAACGACGGTGTCGAGATCGCCGGCCAGGGACGGGAGGCGTTGCCGGCGGATTGGGTGACGCGGGTCGAAGGCCTCGAAGGCTCCTCCTCGACCACCCGGCGCTCCATCTCGCTCG
>JAGQSE010000532.1:0-2413 GCA_020439725.1 Acidobacteriota bacterium | reverse complement strand
GCCGTCGTCACCTCGTCGCCGCGAAACTGCTCCGGCGCCGCGTACTCGGGGGTCAGCAGCAGCAGGCCGGTGCGCGTCGCCGGTGGCTGAGCGCCGGTGACCGAAGCCTCGGCATCGAGGAGCTTGGCGATGCCGAAATCGAGGAGCTTCACCGCTCCGTCGTCGGTCACCAGGATGTTGGAGGGTTTGAGGTCCCGGTGGACCACCAGCCGCTGGTGAGCGTACTGGACCGGTCCGCAGACCTTGACGAAGAGCGTCAGGCGCTCCTCGAGACCGAGGCCCCGCTGGTCGCAATAGGTGCTCAGCGGCTGCCCGGGAACGTGCTCCATCACCACGTAGGGGAGCCCGGCGCCCGTGACGCCGCCGTCGTCCGGCCCGAACCACTACGAGCGCCTCGGCGTCGACGCCGACGCTTCCCCCGACGCCATCCGCAAGGCGTACCGGGTGCGCGCCAAGGACGCCCACCCCGACGCCGGCGGTGACCCCGACACCTTCCGCGCCCTGCGCCAGGCCTTCGACGTGCTGTCGAACCCGCTGACGCGCAAGGAGTACGACGACTCGCTGCACATCCGTCCCGGCGTGCGCTGGGACGCCGCGACCGGCACCGGCAAGGCCGACCGCGGCTGGAGCGGGATGGAGGGCGACTTCACCGGCGACGTGTCGTTCCCCGCCTACCTGCGCGACATCACGGACGCCCCGTGGCAGGCCGAGACCCGGCCCACCACCGACGACGAGGTCGAGCACCTCCCCGCCGCCGACGTGCAGTGGTGGTGGCCCCAGCACGCCACGACGCGCATCGTGCCGGCCGGCGCCGTGGTGCTGGTGGGCAACGACGAGGCCGTGGTGGCGGTCGACGCGCTCGGCGGACGCGACGCCTGGCGCGCCGGCATGCCCGGGCGCTGCACGCTGCCACCGGTCGTGGTCGGTGACACCGTGGTGGCCTGGACCGACGACGGCACCCTGCACGGTCTGGAGCTGGCCCGCGGCGTCACCCGATGGGAGCGACGGATCGGCCCGCCGAGCACCGCCGAGCTGCTGCCGCTGGCCGGCGCCGTGCTCGTGGCGCGCGCCGACGGCGTCGTCGGCCCCGTCGCCACCGCCGACGGCTCGCTCGGGTGGGGGGCACGCCTCGCCGGGCCGCCGAGCTCGATGGCGACCGACGGTCGCCACGCCGTCGTCGTGTCGGAGGGGACGACCGTCGAGGCCGTCGAGCTCCGGAAGGGTCGGCACCGCTGGCGCACCCGTTCGCGACTCCCGATCGACCTCCCGCCGGTCGTCCTCGGCGACTCGGCGTGGCTGTCGAGCGGGCGCGGCACCTTCCACCGGGTGGACCTCGCCACGGGCGCCGAGCGCGGGCAGTGGAGCGCCCGCACCGCCGTCGCTGGGGCCGTCGCCGACGACCGGACGCTGTACGTGACCGTCGCCGGGCCGGCCCAGCTGGTCGCCATCGATCCCGGGCTCGGGGTGCGGTGGTCGGTGAGCACCGACGTGGTGGCGCCCGAACCGGCCCTCGTCGACGACCTCGCCGTGCTCGCCGAACCGAGCGGCCGAGTGGCCGTGCATCGCCGTACCGACGGCGCGCTCGTCGGCGCAGCCCAGCTGGCGATCGAACCGCACGGCCCGCCGGTCGTCGTCGGCGATCAGGTCATGGTGCGCGAGCGCTCCGGCCGCCTGTGGTCGATGCGCCTGCCGATCGCCTGAGGACGATCGCGGCGCAGACGGTCACCCGTGGGACCGTCCGGCGCCGTCGGCGTCGAAGAGGACGGCGAGGCGTTCGACGCAGCGCTCGAACGCCGTCAGGTCGTGCCAGCGGCGCTCCGGGGCGACGGCACAGCGCTCGACGCCGCCGACGGCGCGCACCGCACCCTCGAGCATGGCGTTGTCGGCGAAGCCGAACGGCTCCACCCGGTGCCCGTCGTCGGGCACCCGATCCAGCAGCGAGGCCGACTCGTTGGTGTAGGCGAACACCGGCAGACCCCGCCCGAGGAACCACCCCACCTCGACGGCGGTGCCCACATCGGCGCTGACCCCACGCCAGGGCGTGAGGTTGGCGATGACGGCGTCGCACGACGCCATCAGCTCGACACAGCCGGCGAACACCGCCAGCCCCGCCTCCTGCGGTCGACCCGCCGCCAGCAAGGCCTCGACGTCGCCCTCGGCATCGAGCGGGAAGGCGGCGTCGAGCCCGTGCGCGGCGCACACCGCCCGCTTGGCGTCGCCGATGGCGGCGGCGTCGGCGAGGAACACCTCCGGCCCCGCCAGGTAGACCCGCCTCACGCCGAGAAGGCACGGCGAAGGCTCGCCGCCAGCTGGGCGGTGGCGTCGGCGCCGGCCGGGATGAGCGTCGGCATGGTGGCGAAGCCGTGGATCTGGCCGTCGTAGCGCGTCAGGGCGACGTCGACGCCGGCGTCGG
>JAGQSE010000531.1 GCA_020439725.1 Acidobacteriota bacterium | reverse complement strand
CGAAGACCGCCGGCACCATGTACTCGGGGAGCTCGCGGCGGAGCGCGCCGCGCAAGGTCTCCGGCGCCGGCGCTTCGGCGCCCTCCGCCAGCCCCAGGAAGGCGCCGAGACGACCGCGCTGCGGACCGCTGTCGATGGCCACCACCAGTGCCTCGGCGATCGCCGGCTGGGCCAGGAGGCAGGCCTCGATCTCGCCGGGCTCGACCCGATGGCCCTCGACCTTGAGCTGCGCGTCGAGGCGGCCCAGGAAGTAGAGCGTGCCGCCGGGCTGCCAGCGCACCGCGTCGCCGGTGCGGAACAAACGCTCGCCCCGGCCGCCGAAGGGATCCGGGACGAAACGCAGCGCCGTGGCGGCGGCGGATCCCTGGTAGCCCCGGGAGACGCCGGCGCCGGCGATCCACAGCTCGCCGGGAACTCCCGGCGGCACGGGGCGGCCGCGGCGGTCGACGACGTAACACCGGACGTTGGAGATGGGGCGGCCCAGCCCGACCTCCGGCGGCGCCGGCGCGGCCACCGCCACCGGCGGCGGCACCTGACCGAGGGCGGTGAGCTCGCCGCAGGTGGCGACCACCGTCGCCTCGGTCGGGCCATAGGTGTTGAGCAACCGGATCATCGGGCCGAAGCGCAGCCGCCACTGCTCGAGCAGCAACGGGTCGAGACGCTCGCCACCGACCACCATCAAGCGCAGGGTCCGCGGTAGCACCACCGCCCCCTCGCTACCCTGCACCAGGCGGTGCCAGTAGGAGGTCGGCAGGTCGACGACGCTCACCTCGAGCTCCTCGAGGGCGCGTAGGAACGAGCTCGGCGAGGTCAGCATGGCGTCATCCCGGAGCACCAGCGCGGCACCGGTGGCGAGGGTCGGGAAGATCTCTTCGGCGCTGGCGTCGAAGGCCGCCGAGGCGAACTGGAGGACACGATCCGCGGGTTCGAGCTCGAACTCGCGCTGCGCCCAGCGGACGTGATTGAGCAACGAGCCGTGAGTCACGGCCACCGCCTTGGGCTCACCGGTGCTGCCCGAGGTCGAGATCAGATACGCCACCTCGCGCGGGTCCGTGGGCGGCTCGCCGGTGGCGTCCTCGCCCGCCGGCGGCAGCTCCTCGAGATCGAGGCACAGGGTCTCGAGGCCCCCGGGCACGCCTTCGCGCACCAGCCCCGACCGCGTCACCAGCAACCGGGCGTCGGCGGCGGCGAGGGCCCGGCCGAGGCGACGCAGCGGCGTCAGCGGGTCGAGGGGCAGATAGGCGGCACCCGCCAGGAGCACGCCGTAGAGCGCCGCGATGAGCTCCGGCGAGCGCTCGAGCCACACCGCCACCACGCTCCCCCGCTCCACCCCGCGCCGCCGCAGCTCCGCCGCCAGCCGGGCGGCGTGGCGGTCGAGCTCGGCGTAGCTGACGACGCCCTCGCGATGGACCACGGCGGGAGCTGCCGGCGTCGCCGCCGCCCGCGCGCGCATCAGGGCGTGGACCGGTCGTCGCCGGTCGATCTCGAGACCGGTCCGGTTCCACTCTTCGAGCACCTGGGAGCGCTCTCCGGCCGTCAGGGCCAGCGGCGCCGCCGGGGTGGTCTGGGGCGCCGACAACATCCGCTGGAGGAGGGTCTCGAGGCGCGCCAGGAGCAGCTCCGCCGTCGGCCGATCGAAACGACCGCTGTCGAAGCACAGCTCGAGCTCGAGCTCGCGGCCCGGAAAGACGAAGAGCGACAGCGGATAGTTCGAGCGCTCCTCGGCATGGACCGCGCCCACCTCGATGCCGTGACGGCCCTCGAGCAGGCCCCCTTCCACCGGGTAGTTCTCGAACACCAGCAGGCTCTCGAAGAGGGGCTGGCCCCAGGGCATCTCGCTCCAGCGCTGGATCTGCTCGAGGGCGCAGAACTCCCACTGCCGCGCCTCCACCTGCTCGCGCTGGAGCTGCTGCAGCCAGGACAGCATCGACCGGTCCCGGGGGATCGCGGTGCGCACAGGCAGGGCGTTGATGAACAGCCCGAGGGTGCTCTCGAACCCCGCCTCGCGGCCCGAGACGACATTGCCGAAGACCACCTCCGGCGCACCGCTCTGCTCGTGGAGCAACAACGCCCAGGCGCCCTGCAGCAGGGTGCTGCGGGTCAGCATCTGCTGGCGGGCGACCGCTGCCAGGCGCGAGGTCTGGGTCTCGCTGAGACGGCGGCGGCAGCGGTCGTGGACCGCCGCGGCGCCGGGTCGGCCGCGTTCGCCGGGAAGCCGTGTGGGCTCGTTGAAGCCGGCCAGCCGGTGGCGCCAGAAGGCCTCCGCCCGCGCGCCGTCCCGCTCGCCCAGCCAGCGGACGTAGTCGGAGTACCGCGGTGCCGGCCCGAGGGGCAGACGGCGGCCCTGGAGGCTCGCCCGGTAGGCCTTGAGGGCCTCCTGGAAGAGCAGCGACAACGACCAACCGTCGAGGATCAGGTGGTGATAACTGAGGACGAAATGATAGGCCGCGTCGCCGATCCGGAGCAGGGCGAAGCGCACCAGCGGCGGTCGTTCGAGGTCGAAGCCGCGCAGACGGTCCTCCTCGAGAAAGCCCTGCAGGCGGTGCTCGAAGGCGGCGGTGGTGATGCCCCGCCAGTCCTCGAAGGTCCAAGCCGGTTCGACGCGGTCGTGGACCACCTGCACCGGCCGCGTCAGGCGCTGCCAGACGAAGTGGGTCCGCAGGCTCCCGTGACGGTCGCTGACCTGCTGCCAGCAGCGCTGGAAGGCGTGGAGGTCGAGGTCGCCGCGCAGCTGGCAGTGCAGCTGGTTGAAGAACACCCCGGTCTCCTCCGGCTGCAGCTGGAGGTACATGAGCATGCCCTCCTGCGACGGCGACAGCGGGTAGACGTCCTCGATGAGCGAGCCGTCCCCGACCACGTCGACCACCCGCGCCAGCTCCTCCGGCTGGAGGTCCGCCAGCGGGAAGTCCGACACCGTGCAACCGCTTGCTTCGGGGGACAGACAATGCTCGATGAGGGCCTCGAGGGCGGCGGTGAACTGGCCCGCCAGCGTCGCCACCGTCTCGCGGCGGTGCACCGCACGGCTGTAGGACCAGCTGAGCTCGAGGCAACCGTCGAGGACCCAGGCGTTGATCTCGAGGAGATAGGGACGCTGCCCCTCCGGCGCGCGGTTGGGGCCGGGCCCCTCGCCGGCGGGACGGAAGAGCTCGGACTCGACCACCACCGAGTCGAACTGACCGAGGTAGTTGAAGCAGATCTCCGGCCGCGGCAGGGCGCGGAGCCGGCTCACGGAGTCGCCCTGGGCGTTGGCGTAGCGCAGCAGACCGTGCCCGAGACCGCGGGCGGGCAGCTGGCGCAGCTGCTCCTTGACGGTCACCAACGAGTCGCCGGGGGTGGCCGCGTGACCAAAGCTCAAGACCATGGGAAAGAGGCTGGTGAACCACCCGACGGTGCGCTGGACCGGCAGATCCGGCCCCTGGTCGCGGCCATGGCCTTCGAGCTGGAGGAGCACCGACGAGCTACCCGTCCAGCGCGACAGGGCACGTACCAGGGCGGTCACCAGCAGGTCCGCCGGCTCGGTGCGATAGGCGGCGTGGCTGCGCTGCAAGAGGTCGGCGGTACGCCGGCGGTCGAGGGAGGCGGTGACCATCTCCTCGGTGCCGACCAGGTTGATGCCGCCCTGGTGGTCGACGGGCAGCCGGCATACTTCCTTCCAAGGCAGCGCCAGCCAGTAGTCGAGCTGCTGGACCACGTCCTGGCTCTGGGCCCGGCGATAGAGGTGCTCGGACCAGGTCTGGAACGAGGTGGTCTTGGCCGGCAGCGCAGGGCGCCGGGCGCCCGCCTGCGCCTGGCGGTAGGCCGCTTCGAGATCGGCCAGGAGGATGCGCCAGGAGACGCCGTCGACCACCAGGTGGTGGGCCACCACCAGCAAGCGGTGCTGGCCGGTCTCGGGCCCCGGCAGCCAGGCGGCGCGGAACAAGGGACCGTGCTCGAGGTCGAGGCTGCCCTGAAGCGCCGCCGCCGCGGTCTCCAATCCGCGGTGCCAGCCACCGCCGCGGAGCCGCGCGAGGTCGACGACCACCAGCGGATCCTCGTCGTCGGGGGCGGGAAGATGCTGGCGCCAGCTGCCGCTGTCGGCCTCGAAGCGGGCGCGGAGCGCGTCGTGGTGCCGCACCAGCGACCGGGCGGCGCGCCGCAGACAGGTCACGTCGAGGTCTTCGGCGACCTCGAGCAGCACCGCCTGGTTCCAGTGCTCGGGCTTGACCAGGTCGAGCTCGAAGAACCAGCGCTGCGCCGGGGTCAGACGCACCGGGCCGATGACCGCCAGCTGCGCCTCCGGGGTGGCGGTACCCAGGCGCTCGGCGACGCGGGCCAGGCGGCGCACCGTCGAGTGGTCGAAGACTTGCGCCGGGGTGACGCCGACCCCGAGCTCGGCGGCGGCGGTGGCGATCTGCATGCTCAGGATCGAGTCGCCGCCGAGGGCCAGGAACTCGTCGTCGAGCCCCAGGCTCTCGACTCCCAGGACCCGGCGCCAGACGCGCAGCAGGACCTCTTCCTTGGGGTCGTCGCCAAGGCCGCCGCCGGCGCCCACCGGCAACGAGGGCGACGGCAACGCCCGCCGATCGATCTTGCCGCTGGGGGTCAGGGGCAGCTCGTCGAGGAGCACCATCGCCGCCGGCACCAGGTGCGCCGGCAGCCGCTGGACGAGAAAGCTCCGGAGCCGCTCGCGAAGCACCTCGGAGCTCTCCTCGGGCCACGGCGGCGCGGTCTCGCGGCGAGGCGCGACGTAGGCCACCAGCCGCGGATGCCCGGGCAGGTCCTCGCGCACCACCACCGCCGCCGACCGCACCAGCGGGTGCTCCGCCAAGGCGACCTCGACCTCGCCCGGTTCGACCCGGACACCGCGGATCTTGACCTGATGGTCGAGCCGGCCGACGAAGTCGAGCTGGCCGTCGGAACGCCAGCGGGCGGCGTCGCCGGTGCGATAGAGCCGGCCACCGGGGGCGCCGCCGAAGGGATCCGGCAGATAGCGCTCGGCGGTCAGGGCCGGCCGTCCGTAATAGCCCCGCCCCACCGCGATGCCACCGATGACCAGCTCCCCGACGACGCCGACGGGGACCGGTTCGAGCACCGGATCGAGGGCGTAGACCTGGACGTTGGCGATGGGCGTGCCGATGGTCACCGGCGGCGCCGTCACCGCGGAGGGGTCCGTCGCGGTCTCGCAGCGGGCGCAGGTGACGTCGATGGCCGCCTCGGTGGG
>JAGQSE010000530.1 GCA_020439725.1 Acidobacteriota bacterium | reverse complement strand
GAGAAGGAGTCGGGATCGATCGAGCTTCATGGCGTTTCTCCATGGGTTGGCGGCGTCGCGGTCCGTTCCGCTTCGCCGAGGGACAGCAGATATCCGAGGATCAGGTCGATCTCGGGGTCGTCGAGCTGCCGGCCCCAGGCCGGCATGTCGAGGGGTGGATGCGGACCGGCTGGATCGAGGGCCGAGGAGCGCCGTCCGTTCCGGATCAGCTCGCGGGTCGCCTCGACCTGGCCCCGCACGGTCTCGAGGAGGGGGATCTCGGGCTCTTCGCTCACGTCCATGCCGTCTCCTCCGGCGAGGAACAGCTCTCGGAAGCCCGCGACGTCCTCCGGCGTGAAGAGGAAGACCTTGCGAGGGAAGTCGTCGAGCGGCGGGACGAGAGCGTTCATGGAGCCCGGGTTCGGCACGCCGCCCCGCCCGTCTTCCCCGTGGCAGGCGACACACCCGCTGCGCCAGTAGAGAGCCTCGCCAAGGGCCGCGGGGTCGGCGCCCGGACCCGGATCGGCGACCGTCCAGTAACCCTGCCCCGGACGGGCCGGGACGGCGGTCCGGGGCACGCCGTCGGCGCTGACCTCCAGGAAACCGCGCATCGTGAAGTGGCCCTTCCCGCAGACCGTAGTGCACCAGAACTCGAAGACGCCCTCTTCCCGGGGGGTGAAGACGACGTCGACGCCCCGGCCCGGGTACACCTCGACCTCCGCGATCCCCAAGTCGGGGGCTGCAAAGGAGTGGACGACGTCGGCGCTCTCCAGGCGAAGGCGAACCGGGCGACCGACCTGGACCACCGGGCGGGCGGGACGGAAGTCGCGGCGCCAGGAGTTGGCCGCGGTCACCGACTCGTCGGTCCAGATCCCCTGCCCCATGACCGCGGTCAGGACGAGGTCCCGAGGAGCCGTCGGCTCGTCGCCGCCCGCCGATCGGCCCCACAGGAAGCCGCCGGCGCCGATAACGCCCGCCAGAGCGAGGCCGAGGAGGAGCAGGGCACGGTGGCGGAGAGTCATCGAGTCACCCCACGAAGAGAGCGAGGAAGAGGAGGGCCGTCGCCCCGAGGGCTCCGGCGGTGGGAGCGAAGGCGGCGATCGCCCGGCGACGATCGGCCACGGTGGCGAGCGTCTCCAGCCATCCGGCGCGCAGCCCCGCCGCCTGACCGGCGAGGACCAGGACGGCCTGGATCCAGGGCGTCCAGTGGGGAACGACGGGCGTCCATCCGAGCGCGGAGGTCCCGAAGAGGTCCCAGCCCCGGCCGAACGGGTCCGACGCCGCCGCCACGACGTAGGAGCCGTTGGCCAGGACCAGCGGCACGCTGAAGGCGATCCAGACCAGCAGGCCGAAGGGGACCAGCGCCGCGGCGCCGGCGAGGGCCAGGTCGCGGAGCGGAACCGGAGCGGCAGCGAGGCGGCGTCCCGCCCGGGCGGCGCCGAGGAAGACGCCCGGCACGACGAGGAGGGCGAGGATCCAGAGGCCGCCCGCGAAGCCCAGGAAGCCGAGCCAGTCGCCGGTCGCCAGGCCCCGGGCGGCGCTCTTGAGCTCGCCTCGGGGGCCGAGGTAGACCACCGAGTAGGCGAGCGCCAGGCCCAGCATCAGGAACGCCTTGAAGGCCTCGTCCCAACCCCGCAGCCGCCGGTCGGAGAACGGCGCCCGCAGGAAGAGGCTCATGTTCTCGTGGGGACAGGCCGAAACGCACTCGAAGCACAGGCCGCAGGCGTTGTTGCGCTCCAGCCGGCTCGGGTACTCGAGCCACGGGCATCCCCAGGCCCGCTCGCTGCCGGCGAGACAGCTCTTCTCCCGGCAGTCGGCGCAGACCGAGGCATTCCTCGACCGCACGGCCAGGGTCGAGCCCATGGCGTAGAGCCCGAGGAACCCGCCGACGGGACAGAGGTAGCGGCAGAACGTCCGCTGCCGGAAGACCAGGGCCACGGCCGTGGCGACCAGGACCATGGCGCCGATGGCGACGGCACTGGCAAGGGGGCTGGTCAGGAGCACCGGGCTGAAGGTCGCGAGACCGAGGAACGCCAGGTTCTGGGACCAGAGGTTCGCCAGGCGCCGGGGCCACCGCCGGCCGAGACCCCGGTAGCGATTGCGTCCGACCCGGTGGCCGGGGCCCTCCCGGTGGTCCCGCGGATCCTCGGCCCGGACGCCGAAGAGGGTGCGCCGCTGGAGCCACTCACCGACCGTCGGGATCGGGCAGACCCCGCACCAGGCCCGGGCACCGAAGGGGACGAGGACGGCGATGAGGAGGAACCACCAGAGGATCCAGACGAAGACGACGAGACCGTTGCGGTTTCCGACCGGCGTCCCCCACCAACCGGTGGCGAGGAAGAGGACCAGGAGCGCCAGGAGCGGCAGGGCGAGGGCCTGGGGAAACCAGCGGCGGCGCAGCAGCCGACCGAACGGTGGAATCGCGGCCGCGAGGTCGACACCGGACCGCTTCGCCCCGGGCTCAACCGCGGCCATCGCGAGCCTCCTCCCTTCCGGGCACGACGAGCACGACGCCGGCGAGCAGGAGACCGACCGACAGGCCCGCCGATGCCGGGAGCAGGCGATTCGGTTCGACGATCAGCTCCCCGAGCATGAAGGGGTGCATCGCGCCGCAGGTCTTCGAGCAGCGGTAGCGGTACTTGCCGGACCGGTCCAGGGTGAGGGTCACCTCCTCGGCGAGCTCGACCTCCGGGCCCCCGGGGTGGCGGACCTCGACCTCGCGCCGCAGGGGTTCGATGGTCACGTCGACGTCGTAGCCCTCCAGATAGAAGCCGTGGACGACGTCGAGGGAGGCGAAGCGGAGCGTCAGCGTATCCCCGACCCGAGCCCGGAGAATCGCCGGGTCGAAGGCGAAGCTGCGGGCGGTGATCTCGACGGTCCGGTTCGTCGGGGTCCCGGCGGGGAGGGAGTCCCAGAGGAGTCCCACGGCGCCGGATCCGACGACGACGGCGGCGGCGAGCATCCCGCGCAGGGCGGTGGACGCCGGTCGATGTCCCATTTCGATCTCTCCTCGTCTCGCCCGATCGTCCCTCGACGACGGACGGCTTCTCTCGATCTCTCGCCCCGGTTCCCGTCGACGGGAGAGGGGCGGGCGGCGGCTCCATGGCAGCCGACGGCTCGCCGGCATGCCCGCGACCGGACCGGCTGCCTCGCGCAGCGAGACGCCGGCAGCGGCCGACGAAGGATCAGATCAGGAGCGTGGAGAGGAGGGTGTAGAGGGCCGTCTCCCGCGGCGGCGTCGCGGCGGCGCGCGGGTCGTTGACCGGCGTGGACCCGGGGGATCGCGAGAGCCCGCCGGGATCCGAGGCTTCGATCCACGCCCGCACCGGGGGAGCCTGAGGGCCGTGGTCGACGACGGCAGCCCTCGTGGTCGTCGGGCCGCAGCAGTCCGGAGCGGCGAGCGTGGCCCCGTGACAGGACCCGGCTCCGCAAGGCGACGGCTGGCACCCCTCGCACCCCCCGCAGGCGGAGAGGGGAACGGGGGCGACCAGGAGGGCCAGGAGGGCCCCGAGCGCCAGAAAGGTCCGGAAATGCATCGTCATCGTTCCCACGGGAAGGATTCTGTCGGCACCGATCGCTTCGCCCAACGCTCCCTCAGACGGGATCGCCGCTGCCCCGGGGGGTGGTCTTCAGCGCGGCGGGGTGGGGTTCTGCAGCTTCGAACCCTCCGTGCCGAGCCTCGATGGACAATCCGAGAAAGACCGCCGAGAGGTAGGTGAAGATGAAGGCCTGGAGAAACGCCACGAAGATCTCGAGGAGCATGACCGCCACGCTCCCCGCCACCGCAGCAGCGATGACCGGAAAGCCGCCCACCGGCCCCAGCGCCCGTCCCGCCCGCAAGATCATCGACAGCAGCACCGCCAGGAGGATGTGGCCCGCGATCATGTTGGCGAAGAGCCGGACCGCCAGTGCGAAGATCCTGGCCAGGGTTCCGACGATCTCGACGGGCACCATCAGCGGAGCGAGCCACCAGGGCCCGGGATTGAAGTGGGCGAAGTACCGGAGCCCTCCGAACCGAACGCCGTTGAATACCATCAGGGCCAGCGTCGTCGCCGCGAGCGTGCCCGTCACCCAGATGTTGCCGGTGGCCGCGCCGCCGATCGGCCGACCGAGAAGGGCTTCCGTGGGAGGCCTCAGCGGCACCAGACCGAGGAGGTTCATCGTCAGGACGAAGAAGAAGGAGGTCCAGAGAAAGCCGAGAAACCGAGGTGCGTGCTCGCCGAGAAGGGGCTCGGCGACCTCCTCCCGGAAGTACAGACACACGATCTCCACGAAGCTGGCGAGGGGTCCGGGGACCATTCGCCCGATCACCGTCGATCGATTCCGACGGTGGCGCAGCGCCAGGGGAACCCCGACCGAAACCAGCAGGCCGGCCAGCAGGATCATGACGATCTGGTCGGACAGGATCGTCAGGCGGGCGTCCGGGGTCAGCGGACCGAGATCGACGTCGACCTGCCAGATCGGGTGGGGGACGACCTCGCGGAGCGGATCCGCCTCGGCGAGGAGGAAGCTCACGGGGACCTCCGGCGGAGCCAGTTCAGGAACCACCAGAAGCCGACGCCGGCCAGGAGAAGCCAGACGCCCCAGAGATGGTGGCTGAAGAGGATCTCGGTCACGAGTCGCGCGACTCCTCGCTCACGGACGCCGGCTCGGGAGCGGAACCCGCCCGGCGCAGCTGAGCGCTGCGCCAGAGAACGTAGATCGTCGGCAGCACCAGGAGGCCGAGCAGGGTGGTCGAGACCATCCCGCCCACCATCGGAGCCGCGATCCGCTTCATCACGTCCGCGCCGGCTCCCTGGGACCACATGATGGGGAGAAGCCCCGCAATGATCGCCGTCACGGTCATCACCACCGGTCGAAGGCGCTGGACTGCGCCCTCCCGAACGGCGGCGATCACGTCTTCGGACGTCCTCAGACCACCGTCCCGGGCGTGTCTCTCCAGGCTCTCGTCGAGGTACATCACCATGACGACTCCGATCTCGGTGGCGACGCCGCCGAGAGCGATGACGCCCACCCAGACCGCCACCGAAAGGTCGTAGCCGAGAAGGGCCAGCAGCCAGAAGGCCCCGACCAACGAGAAGGGGATCAGGCTCATGACGAGGAGGGTCTGGGCGATCTTCCTGAAGTTGAAGAAGAGCAACAGGAAGACGATGATCAAGGTGGCCGGCACGGCGATGCGGAGGCGCGCGGCCGCACGCTGCATGTACTCGTACTGCCCCGACCACGAGAGGAAGTAGCCCGGTGGCAGCTCGACCTGTTCCCGAACGACTCGACGCGCGTTGTCCACGAAGCTCCCCAGGTCGACACCCGCGACGTCGACGTAGACGTAACCCACCAGCGACCCACCCTCGCTCTTGACGACGGGAGGTCCGGTCGTCCGCCGGATCGCGGCCACCTGGGACAGAGGGATCTGGGAGCCGCTCGGAGTCGTCACCAGGACCCGCTCCAACCGGTCCGGATCGTCGCGGAGCTCTCGCGCATACCTGACGTTGACGGGGAACCGCTCCCTGCCCTCGATGGTCGTCGTGACGTTTCGCCCGCCGATCGCCGATTCGATGACGGCGGCGATGTCGTCGACCGCGAGACCGAAGCGGGCCGCCTGGTCCCGGTCGATCTCGAAGTCGAGGAAGTAGCCGCCGACGACCCGCTCGGCGTAGACGTTGCGGGTTCCCGGAAGCCCGCCGACGACCTCTTCGACCCGCCGGCCGATCGCTTCGATCCCGTCGAGCGAAGGCCCGTAGATCTTGACTCCGACCGGGGTCCGGATCCCGGTCGTCAGCATGTCGACGCGGGCCTTGATCGGCATGGTCCAG
>JAGQSE010000529.1 GCA_020439725.1 Acidobacteriota bacterium | reverse complement strand
TGGTCTCTCCCGACGAAGTCGATCTCGCCCAGCCTCTCGTAGTCGAGGCCAACGGTCGCGAGGTTTACCGCTCCCTGGTCGTGCCCGACGCCGAGACCCTGCTGCGCTGGGCCGCTCGAGACCGGGACCGCACGATGCTCTTCGTGGCCGAGGTGAAGATCGAGCTGCCGGGGAGCTGAGGTGCTCCCGCGGTGCTGTCGGGATCCATGCCCGGCGAGGGCTCCGAGTTGTTTGCGCGACTGCTTCCACATAACCCGTGTTACGCTGGTTCCGTGGGAATGAAGAGCTTGGGAGATCCAGGATGCGCAACCTGACCTTGGCGATCGAAGACGAGCTTCTGACCGCCGCCCGGCGCGTGGCACTCGAGTCGAACACCACGGTGAACCAGATGGTGCGCGAGTTCCTTTCGGAGCGCGTCCGCGAGCGTGACCTGAGAAGCACGGCGCGCGCGGCCCTCGAGCGCTCCTTCGACGAGATCCAGATCCAGGTCGGAACACCGAGCTGGACCCGAGATGAGCTTCATGAGCGGTGAGGCTCTTGCCTTCGTCGACACCAACGTCCTGGTCTACGCCTACGACGTGACGGAGCTCGAACGACGATCCAAGGCCCAGCGCCTGCTTACAGAGCTCATGGCTTCGAACCGTCTTCGCCTAAGCACCCAGGTCCTGCAGGAGCTCTACGTTACGTTGACCCAGAAGATCCGGAGCCCGCTATCGGCCGACCAGGCCTTGCCCATCCTCGAGCACTTCGCGGCTTGGCCCGTCCAGACCACCGACTTCGCTCTGATCCGCGACGCGGTTCACCTGTCGAAGGACGCGGTCCTCTCGTTCTGGGACTCGTTGATCGTCCTCGCAGCGGTCCGTAGCAGCGCCGAGGTCCTCTATACCGAGGACCTGAACCACGGGCAGCGCATCCTCGGAGTCGAGGTGCGGAACCCGTTTGCCTGACCCCTCGCCTCTACAGCCTTGCTTTCTTGGGGCGCGAAAAGACTTGCAATGATCAATGCTGTTATGACATAGTCGCGACGTAACTCACTGAGGAAGTCATGTTGCGAGAGCGAATGAAGAGGGGAATCGTGTGCGCCGTCGCGGTGGGATGCCTGGGAGCCCAGGGGGCTACGGCGCAAGCGGCTGGGGAATGCTCATTGAGTCTGCTCGAAAGACCTCACGACGGGGGCACCATCGCGCCCTTCGAAGGGGCGGTGGGGGATCGAAGGGTGGCGCTCGATGCGTTCATCTCTCCTTTCAGCTCCATCGACACCCGCGGGATCTATTTGTTCGATCGAGGCTCGGAGACGTTGATGGATGGCCAGCCCCTTGGGGACCGTGGCATCGGTCCCGGGTCGCTCTACCTGTCCGCCAATGACGCCTTCCTGGTCTTCGCCTCGCGCCAGCCGCTGATCCCTGGACCGAACGCACCCGTCAAGAACCATGCGGTCTTCTGGATCGAGGTCGCGACCGGTGATCTTGCCCAGGTGACGATGTCCCCGGACGTTGAAACCCTGGATCCGAGGGTCAGTCTCGATGACGACCTGGTGGCCTACACATCGTTTGGCGACCCGGTCCCCGGGGGCAACCCGGACCACAGCACCGAGCTCTTTCTGACCCAACTGAGCACCGGGGTGATCAGCCAGCTCTCGGACTTTTCGGGTGGCTTTGTGAAAGGTCCTCAGATGAGTGGGGACGGCTCGCGCTTCGCCTTTGCGTTCCAGAGTGTCGATCTGGGAATGCTTCCGGAGCTTTGGTTCGTCGATCGGTCCGCCGGGATGAGCACCCTCGTAACCTCGGAGCTCAGCAAGCTCGGGTTCCACGGCAAGGTGGCCCTGGACGGTTCAGGGCGCTGGATCGGCTTCGTTTCGGGCGCCGACCTCGTGCCTGGCGAGAACCCCGACGGCAACGACGAGGTCTTTCTCTACGACACGCAGGCGGAGACCTTCACCCAGGTGACGCACACGACCACCGGGGGCAGCTCGAACGTGATTCTGAGCGCCGATGGCCGGCGGATCGGCTTCGAGACGACCTCGGAGCTGGTGGCGGGAGACTCGTTCCTCGTCGGAGACGTGCCGAGTGGGCCCTTCATGCCGGTGACCCCTCCGGGCTTCGAGCTCTTCGACGTGTCGATGAGCGCCGACGGTTCGGCCGTGGTCCTGTCCTCGCTCTTCGAGCTCACCGACCAGCCGCACCTCGGGTTCGGCGGCGTCTACCTGGTCGATTGCGGTGTCGAGACCGTCTTGGACATCCCGACCCTCGATTCAAGAGCACTGATGCTCTTGGCCCTGCTGCTTGCCGCAGCGGGTTGGCTCGTCAGCCGGCGCCGGCGCCTGACTCGCTGAGTCCGGCGCCCCTACCCGCCGCCGATCAGCAGCCCCGCGATGGTGGCGGTGAGGCAGCTGGCGAGAGCGCCGCCGAACATGGCGCGGAGGCCGACGCGGGCGAGGTCGCTCTTGCGCGCCGGGGCGATGGCGGAGATGCCGCCGATCTGGATCCCGATGGACGAGAAGTTGGCGAAGCCGCACAGCGCGTAGGTGGCGATGACCGTGGCGCGGGGGCTCAGGAGGTTGTCCTGCATATACCCGCTGAGCGTGCCATAGGCGACGAACTCGTTGAGCGACAGCTTGATGCCGAGGAGGTTGCCAACCTGGGCGGCGTCGTGCCACGGCACGCCCATGAGGAAGGCGAGGGGTTTGAGCAGCGTACCGAAGAAGGTCTGGAGCGAGCCGGGGAAGATGCCGACGTACTCGCCCACCGCCGGCGTCAGACCTGAGGAGGCGTACTTGATGTACTCACCGCCCAGGAGACGCCCGTCGATGAGCCCGTCGGCCCAGCCCAGAATGACGTCGACGACGGCGATCAGGGCGATGAAGCCAAGCAACATGGCACCGACGTTGGCGGCGAGCCGGAAGCCGTCGCTGATGCCGTTTGACGCCGCCTCGATGATGTTGCCACCGGCCTCGATCTCGGGCAGCCGGACATCGCCGGCGGTTTCCGAGTGCTCCTTCTCGGGAAAGATGATCTTGCCCATCACCAGCGCCGCCGGGGCCGCCATGACGCTGGCGGCGATCAGGTGGCCCGCGGGCACCCCCATGGCGATATAGCCGGCGAGCACACCGCCGGCGATGGTGGCGAAGCCGCCGACCATCACGGTGAGGAGCTCCGACTGGGTCATGCCGTTCAAGAAGGGCTTGATCAGGAGCGGNNTCGGTCTGGCCGACGAAGATGTTGGCGCTGCACGACAAGGTCTCGGCGCCGCTGGTTCCGATGGTCCAGCGCATGAAGTGGCTCACCGACTCGATCACTTTCTGCATGATTCCCAGGTAGTAGAGCACCGCCATGAAGCCGCCGAAGAAGATGATCGTCGGCAGCACCTTGAAGGCGAAGACGAACCCGAAGCCGGGCCAGGCGCTGCCCGGCTCGGTGAAGAAGTACTCGGGCTTGGCGAGGTTGCCGAACAGGAAGTTGGCGCCGTAGTCGGAGAGGTTCAAGAAGGCGGCGACCTTGGCGCTGACGGTCTGGAAGATGATCTCGCCATAGAGCCCGCGCGAGATCAGCCAGGCGGCGCCGGCGACGATGAGCAGGGCACCGGCGTAGCGCTGCGCCTCGGGAGCGACCCGGAAGCGACCGTTGATCAAGAGGAGCACCACGAGCAGCGCGAGAAGACCGGCGAGGACCACCGGCGGCAGGAAGATCAGGCCGGCGCCCGCGGCCAGCAGGAGCAGCACCCGCACCGCGACACCGCCGCTGAGCCCGCGCCCCTCGCCCCGCTCGCGCAGCAGATAGGCGACGAGCAGCGCGGCGAAGAGCGCCATGCCGATGAAGCTCCACTCGTCTTTGCGCAGAATGATCAGTGCGAAGAGGAATTGCAGCCCCAGGCCCCAACAGATCGTCCGAACGGGCAGGGCACGCCGGTCGTAGGACATCAGCCAGGCGATGCCGAGCAATGCGACGAGGCCGACGAGGCTAATCCAGCTCATGTCTCCAAGTCCCTTCGAGGAGCCCCTCCGCCGGCGGCGAAGCGGGGTGGTCGTTGTGGGCTTCGGCGGCAGAGCTTACCACCGGCCGGGGCGCATCCGAGGCCGGGGGGAGTGGGGCCGAGGGCGCTCCAAAGGTCAGCGCGCGATGGCGGAGGCCGGCTGCTCGAGGAAGGGCAGCACGGCGTCGAGGAACTCCCGGGGCTGCTCTTCCATCGGGGCATGTCCGCAGTCATCGATGGCGACGAAGCGGCTCCGGGGCATCCGCTCGGCGGCGGCGCGGCCATCGGCGACGGAGATCAGCTGGTCGTCGGCCCCCCAGACCACGAGAATCGGCAGATCGAGATCCTCGTATTCGACGGGCTTGGTGTCCGGATCCTCGACCAGCGGGGTGGTCAGCCCGCGGTAGGCGCGCGACGCGCCCTCGATCTTGAGCCGATCGAGATACTGGTGGACCATGTCGGGGGTGATCGCGTCGTCGTCGTACCAGGCGTGCTCGAGGGCACGGCGGATCGAAGCGGGGCGCAGGGCGTAGCCGCGGGTGAACGCGTAGGTCACCGGTGGCAGCGCCGCGACGAGCTTGCGCCGCTTGTCCGCATAGCTCGGCGCGGTGCTGTCGACGAGCACCAGGGACGAGACCCGTTCCGGGTGGCGGGCGGCCAGCGTCATGGCGAGACCGCCGCCATAGGAATGCCCGACGACCTGCGCGCGTTCGATACCCAGGGCGTCGAGAACGCCGAGCAGGAGGTCGAGCTGACCGGCGCGGGTGTATCGTTCCAGGCTCTCGGGCCGCTCGGTGTAGCCGAAGCCATAGAGATCGACGGCGATCACCTGGAAGTGGCGGGCTAGGGTGGGGGCGACATCACGCCAGCTGTAGGTGGAGCCGCCGAAACCGTGAACCAGCAGGACCGGCTCCCCCTGACCGCTGACCTGGACGTGGACCCGGTCGCCGGCGATCTGGATGAAGTCCCCGCCGTCGAGTGCGGCGATCGCACGGTCGTAGGGCTTGAGGGACACACACCCGGCGAGCAGGGGGATGATCGCCACGGCCAGCCAGACCTTGGCGAGAGAGACGATGGTTCGGGACGAAACGGATGAGGACGGAGCGCGCAACGACGACATGGTGATGACTAGGATCTTGGGGATGGTCTCGACGAGGAGAGGTGGCGTGGAAGCGGAAGAGGATCGGGCGGTCGACCCCACCGCGGGCGGAACATCAGCGCTTCAATCTATCATCCAATGGGTATCGACGACCTGCCGTAGCCTCCCTCCTCGGTACCCGGCATCCTGGCGGGTCTCGATCCTCGCTGCGCTGGTGTTGGCGGCTTCGAGCCTCGGGGCGGAACCACCTGCCCTCGAGCCCGGTGTACCGGCGCCGGAGGCCGCGTCACCGGCGCCGTCGACCCGGCTCACCACCGCGGTGGACGCCCGCGTCGCCGCTGCTCGCCGGGCGGCGCAGGACGTCGGGGTGTATATCGCCGACCTGGCGACCGGCTCGCCGGTGTACGAGCAGCACGCCGATCGGCGCTACATCATCGCCTCGAACACCAAGCTCTTCACCACCTCGGCGGCCCTCGACGCGCTGGGCCCGGGGTGGGTGCAGGAAACCCCGTTCCTGGCCCGGGGCCAGCGGGTCGGCGACCGCTGGGTCGGTGACCTGGCGGTCCTTGGCAGTGGCGATCCGAACATCTCGGGCCGCAACCGGCAGGGGGAGCCGCTGGCCATCTTCCACGAGTGGGGCGAGCGTCTGCGGAAGCTCGGTGTGCGTCGGGTCGAGGGCGATCTCTACCTGGTCCACGGCCTCTTCGAGGGGCCGCTGATCCACCCGGACTGGCCCCGCGACCAGCTTACCCGCTGGTACGAGGCACCGGTCCACGCGCTGGCCTTCAACGACGACTGTGTGCTGGTGCGGGTCTGGCCGTCGGCGCGGCCGGGGGCGCCGCCACGGGTCGAGCTGGTGCCCGACGTCGGGATCTTCGAGATCGAGAACGCGGCGCGGACCAGCAGCTCGGGCCGTGGCAGCGTGGGCATCGACCGCAAGCTCGGCACCAACGTCATCCAGGTCCGCGGCACCGTCCCGCGAGGACCGTATCCGGTGGAGGCGTGGGTCACCGTCGAGGACCCGCTGCAGTATTTTGGCGCGGGTTTGCTCCAGGCTCTCGAGGACGAGGGGATCCGGGTCGACGGCAAGACCTTCCCTGCCGATCCCCTGCCGCAAGGCTCCTGGCGACGGGTCGC
>JAGQSE010000528.1 GCA_020439725.1 Acidobacteriota bacterium | reverse complement strand
TTCGCCAACGTCCTGCTCGCCGACGAGATCAACCGCGCCACCCCGAAGACCCAATCGGCGCTGCTCGAGGCGATGAGCGAACGCCGCGTCTCGGTCGACCGCAAGCGCTACACGCTGAGCCAGCCCTTTCTCGTCCTGGCGACCCAGAATCCCCTCGAGTACCACGGCACCTTTCCCCTCCCCGAGTCGCAGCTCGACCGCTTCCTGATGTCTCTCGAGGTCGGCTATCCGCCCCGGCTCGAAGAGCGCGAGCTGCTCTTGTCGGGGGGCGTCGAGAGCATTCTCGAGACCCTCCAGCCGGTGGTCGGCCGAGACGAGCTGGTCGAGATCCAGGAGATGGTGCCGCGGGTCCGCGTCGCCGAGAAGCTCGCCGAGTACATCCTCGACCTGGCGGCGGAGACGCGGGGCAACGGCAACTTCCTCCTCGGGGTCTCGACCCGCGGCGTCCAGGGACTGTATCGGGCGGTCCAGGCGCAAGCCTTGTGCGAGGGACGAGACTTCGCGATCCCTGAGGACGTCCACGCCCTGGCCGTGCCGGTCCTCGCGCACCGTGTCCTCCTACGCCGCGGCAGTGGAGATCGCGACGCCCAGCGACAGGCGATCGAGGGCGTCCTGAGGTCGGTGCCGATCCCGCTGTGAGGATCGCCGGCGGAGCCGCGACGGCACCGGAGCGGCGCGAGCGTCTACCCGCGCAGAGATCCCGCCATCACTCGGTGCGGATGACCGGCGCGGGCCTCTGGTTCATCCTCCTCGCCCTGGTGGTCGCCGTTTCCGCCACCAACACGGGCAACAACGCGTTGTTCATGGTCCTAGCGTTGATGCTGGGGCTGTTGGTCGTTTCGGGGCTGGTGTCGCGCTGGAACGTCCGCTCGCTCCACGTCGAGCTCAAGCCGCCGGCCGAGATCTACGCCCGCCGGCCGGCGACGTTGCGCTTCAAGGTCGCCAACGCCGCCCGCTGGTTGCCTCGCTGGCTGCTCCTGTTCTCCCTCGACGGTCACGACCGCCCGCGCCTCATCCCCTACCTGCCGCGACGCGGGCGGAGCCGCGGCGAGCTCGAGCTCCTCTTTCCCCGCCGCGGCATCCATCGCCTCGAAGCCGCCGTCGTCGCCAGCCTCTTCCCCTTCGGCTTCTTCACGAAGTCCCAGAGCTACGCGGTCGAGCAGGAGGTTCTCGTCTACCCGGAGCTCTTCGCCGCTTCGGGGCACCGGCCGCGGGATGCGGGCTCCGCCGGCGAGGACGGCTCGGACCGTCGCGGTCGGGGATTCGAGCTCCACCAGCTGCGGCCCTTCCGGCCGGGCGACGACCCGCGGGACATCCACTGGAAACAGACCGCCAAGGTCGGGCAACCGATCTTCGTCGAGCGCCAGGAGGAAGAGGGGCGCCGGGTGTCGATCCTGTTCGACAACGGGTGCTCGCCGTTGCCCGAGGGGCCCGACCGCGAGCGCTTCGAGCAGCTGGTGAGCGAGGCCGCCACCGCCGCCTGCGACTTCCTCGACCAGGGGCTAGACCTCGAGCTGGTGACGCGGGGCGGTCGCTGGCCCTTCGGCTCGGGTCGGCGCCAGCGCTACGCCGTGCTCGAGGCCCTGGCCCTGATCGAGCCGGTACCCGCCGAAGGGGAGCCGCTCCACGGCAGCGATCCCCGAGCCCCGATGCTCCGCCTCGCCCTCGACCGGCGGGAGGCGCCATGAAACGTGAAACCGGGCTCGCCGCTCTGCCCGCGGTGCCACGGCTGCTCGGCGCCCTGGCCTTCCTGGCGCCGTTGCCCCTGCCCTTGAACCAGGTCCTCGAATGGCCGGTGCTCGGACTTTACTGGCTGCTCATCGCGCTCTTTCTGCGGCGGCAGCGGCGCCAGGCGCCACCGCTTCCGGCGTGGGCCATGAACGTCCTCGGTCTGGCCTATCTGCCGGTCCTGTTCGTCGATCTCCAGCTGGTGGCCTTCCGCGGCCAGATCGTCCAGACGGTGATCCACATCTGTCTCTTCACCGTCGTGGTCAAGCTCTTCGCGCTCCGCGGCCTGCGCGACGTCTGGCACACCTTCGGCGCGATCTTTTTCCTCTTCCTCGCCGCCATGGGCACCAGCGTCCATCCGACGATCCTGCTCTACCTGCTGGCCTTCACCATCCCGGCCATGGTGCTCCTGGTGCGCTTGGCGATGGTCCGGGTGCTCAGCCGTTACGACCGCGCCGGCGAGATCCTCGAGAAGACCCCGGTGGTGGGCTTCGTCATCGGCGCCCTGGCCGCCATGGTGGTGCTGGCGATCCCCCTCTTCGTGATCTTCCCGCGCATCTCCTCGCCCTTCGTCGGAATCCGCGGTACGGGTACCGGGACGCGGATCTACGCCGCGGGCTACACCGACGAGGTGACCCTCGACACCATCGGCGGGCAGCGCAACAACCCCGGCGTCGCCATGCGCCTGCAATTCGTCGGCGGCCGGCCGCCGGGAGATCAGCTGCGGCTCAAGGGGGGCAGCTTCGACGTCTACGAGAAGCGCCGCTGGCGGGCCTCGGCCCAGGACCAGACGCTCACCGGCGACGGCAACACCTTCCACCTGTCCCGCGATCCCGTCGAGGGCACGGTGGACGTCTGGCTGCAGCCGCTCGGCACCAAGTCGGTGATCCTGCCGGTACAGGCGGTGACGGTGGAGCTCGAGGTGCCGGTGCTCAACCGCGACCGGGGCGGTGCCGTCGGTGTCTGGCGGGCGCCGTCGAGCGTCCTCGCCTACCGCGTCGGGATGGCCGCCGAGCCCGTGCTCTTCGGGCCCGAACCGCTGTCGGTACGAAAGCCCGAGGCGTCGGACCGGGACCCGGTCCTCGATCCCGGCGACCTCAGTCCCCGGGCCATCGAGCTCGCGGCGGACGTGATGGGGGAGGGGACGCCGAGGGAGAAGGCACGGCGCCTCGAGCACTACCTGATCACCGAGTACTCCTTCTCCCTCGACTTCGTCGGGCTGACGGGGCGGGCGCCCATCGACGACTTCCTCTTCGTCCATCGCCAGGGCCACTGCGAGCTCTTCGCCTCCGCGATGGTCCTGATGCTGCGGTCACAGGGGATCCCGGCGCGGCTGGCGACGGGCTTCCTGGGCGCCGAGCTCAATCCACTGACCGACTACTACGTCGTGCGCCAGAGCAACGCCCACGCCTGGGTCGAGGCCTATCTCGCCGACCAGGGGTGGACCATTTTCGACCCGACGCCGCCGGCCGGCCGGCCCCTGGATCGCACCCCCGAGGGGTTCGGGCTCTTCCGCCAGGCCTGGGACTACCTGCTCTTCCGCTGGGACCGCTACGTCCTGACCTACGGTTTCGAAGACCAGCTGTCCTTCTTGTGGGGTGCGCGCGAGGCCTGGTTCCGGCTGCGGGACTGGCTCACCGGCGACGACGAGCCCGCCGTGGCTCCGGCCGCCGCGGCTGCAGAGGCGGCGGGCTCGGCGCCGGTGCCCGAAGACCAGGCTGCCCCCGCGCCGTCGGGCCTCGGCGACTGGTGGCTGCTGGGGGTGGGGTTCCTCGCCGCGGTGCTCGGTGCTCTCCTGTGGTGGCAGCGGCGCCTCGAGAGGCTCACCGCGACCCGCGCCTTCGAGCGGCTGCGGCGGCTGGTCCGGGCTCGCGGTGTCGAGCTTCCGGACAACACCACCGCCGCCGAGCTAGAGCGGAGCACCGTCGAGCACTTTCCCGCGGCGGCGGCGGGGACCGCGCGCATCGTCGACCTCTACCTCCACGAGAGCTTCGGCGGCCGCGCGCTCGACGACGAGACGCGCCAAGACCTCGCCCGCGCCCTCGAGGACGCGCGCCGCGGCATGAACGAGCGCCGCAAGGCCGGTTAGCTAATGAGCCCGGTTAG